>DYNA01000036.1 GCA_020721325.1 Paludibacter propionicigenes | reverse complement strand
TCGACCAAAAACAAAGTAAGATGTAAATGTTATTTATTTACGATTACTTAGTATAAAACAATTTTAAAGATTTAAAATATCGTGGTCAAATTAAGAAGCAAATAAAGAGAGTTTTAGTATTCCGTTAAATTTAAGCTCATTTATATATTCTTACAAAAAAATAAAGTATGTTGTACAACAGAACTTTTCCAAAGCTTTAGAACTTTGGAAAAGTTAAATACAAACCATTTTGAAGTATAGAATAAAATTAGAGCAAACTACCCGCTAAATCGGCTAAATAGCTTCGTTCACCTTTAATTAAATTGATGTGTGCAAAAATATTTTGTCCGTCCATACGGTCGGAAAGATAGGAAAGTCCGTTGGATTTTGAATCCAAATAAGGCGAGTCAATTTGCTGAATATCACCGGCAAAGACCAATTTTGTACCCTCTCCGGCACGCGTAATAATGGTTTTAACTTCGTGTGGTGTAAGGTTTTGCGCTTCGTCTATAATGAAAAAGATTTTGGAAAGTGTGCGCCCACGAATGTAAGCCAAAGGCGAAATTAATAATTTTTCGGTTTCCAACATTTTTTCAATTCGCTGATAATCTTTGCTTTGCGCATCAAAACAATTTTTAATAACTGTCAAATTGTCAAAAAGCGGTTGCATATACGGCGAAATTTTATTCTTAGCATCGCCGGGTAAAAAGCCTAAATCTCTGTTAGCCAGTGGTACTACAGGACGCGCTAATAAAATCTGTAAATAGTCTTTCCGTTGTTCCAACGCAGCCGCCAATGCCAAAAGCGTTTTTCCCGTTCCGGCTTTTCCCATAAGGGTAACTAATTTAATTTCAGGATTTAAGAGAGCCGCAATGGCAAAAGTTTGCTCTGCATTTCGAGGAGTTATTCCATACACTTTTTGCTTTTCAACTTTTGTAAAACGCTCTTCGGCAGCATTGTAGTGAACCAAAGCACTCGAAGAATTGCCTTTAAAAATGCTGTATTCATTGGCTTTAAAATCTTGTTCAATGTCAAGCCGCGAGCGTTTGATGCCCTCCGCATTTTTATATAAATCGCTAATTAGTTTATCATCAATGTTTTCGCAAATGCTAATGCCGCGTTCCAAAGCTTCTAAATTGTGAACTTTTCCGGTTTGGTAATCTTGCGATTTTATACCCAGCGACTTGGCTTTCATTCTAAAATTAATGTCTTGAGTTACCAAAATAGTTTCCTGCTCAGGAAAATTTTTCTGGTAATAAACCGCAACGGCTAAAATCTTGTTATCGGCACTGTTTTCGGTAAAAGAAGCTTTCATTTGTGGCGAAAAAGGTTTACCTAATTCCAAAGTAAGCATTCCGCGTCCTTCGCCCAGCGAAATGGATTTTTCGATTTTGTCGCCCGTAATTTTGTCTAACTCGCGCATAAATTCGCGTGCCTGAAAATTGATTAAGCTGCTGCCTTTTTTAAATTGGTCTAATTCTTCTAAAACCGTTATCGGAATTACGATGTCGTTTTCTTCAAAATTGTAAATCGACATGTAATCGTGTAAAATAACGTTTGTATCCAAAACAAATATCTTTTTTTTCATAAAAAAATACATTAAATTGAGTTATGGTTATATTGCAAATTTTTTCAGGCTTTACTTTTTCTAAACAGTTGGATTTCTTTTAAATAGCTTGAATGATAAAAAATTATAATTTTTTTTTTAATTATTAAAAATCTATTCATTAAAAGAATGGAAAAAGTACAAACTATTTTTTATCAAACTTTTAATCCAATCAGCAAAATATCGTCAATTTGGCTGTATTTACCTTGCCAATGTTCTAAACGTTCTTCCAAAATTTCACTTTGCATGTACATTTTTTCGTCTTGAATGTCGAAAAGTAGATTTTTTAACCTGCTAATTGAAAACTTCTTATTATTATCGCCGCCAAATTGGTCAGCATATCCGTCAGAAAACATGTAAATATTGTCATTTTCATAGAGTTTGAGCAATTGATTTGAGAAATGATGTCCCTCGCTTCTATAATCAAATCCTACGGGCATGCGGTCGGGCTTTAAGTGTATAAGTGTCTCATTTTCAAAAGTTTCTATTTTAATATTTGAGTTCTCGGCGTCAATTTCTTCTTCGCGTTTTTGACTTCTAAAAACAAAAACCGAATTGTAAGCTCCCGCATATTCTAAAATGCTGGTTTCCTTGTCAATAACGCAAAGCGACATATCCATTCCATCTTTCGAACCTCCGGCTTTTCCGGTTTGTCGGAGCGATGCAATGATGTGCTTTCGCAAAAGATTTAAAATTTCGCTGGCGTGAATAACATCGTTTTTATTGATAATTTCGTTTAAAAAAGAAATCCCCAAAAGGCTCATAAATGCACCCGGAACGCCATGTCCGGTGCAATCGGCTACGGAAACGTAGATGCGATTGCCTTTTTCGGCAAACCAATAAAAATCGCCACTTACTATTTGTTTGGGTTTAAAAAAAATAAAAAACTCCTTAAAATGTTCTTCAAAAACGCTTTCGGGAGGTAAAATGGCTTTTTGAATTTTGCGAGCATAAATAATACTTTCGGTAATTTCAATGTTTTGCACCATAATTTCTTCCAACTGATTTTTCACAAAACTGTTTTTTTCAGCCATTTCGGTTTCAAAACTTTTGAGCTGTACTTTGTGTTTTACCAAAAGGGAGCGATGTTTATTTATCAATTTTGAATACATTTTATATAAAATGATAATCGATACGAAAAACGCCGCTAATAATAAATAAAGAAAAATATGGAACAAATCTGCTATCATTTTATACTTTTATATATCGTTTTTAAAAATTAAACCCTTTTTTTTTCAAAACAATTTTTTTCACATAAAATAATTGATTTTGAATAAAATATTGTGTTGAATAAATAATTGTTTTGTTTGTATAAAAAATACAAAACCTTATAAATCAATGTTTTAATTACAAAAATTATATTCTAATATGCTAAAAAAATTTATACAATAATTTAATAAAACTTTTGATTAAAATTTTATGTAAATATAAAAAAAGATTAATGATTTTAAAAATAAAAAAGACAAAAAATTTTAAAAAATAAATATTTTGCTATTTTACTATTCTTATTTTGCAAAAAAATTGAAAAATTAATCAAATTTTTTTTTTATAAATCTCTTATTTTCAATAAATTAAAAGCTATTTTTCCAAATTTACAGTTTAAAATATCTCTAAAAAGTAAAAAAATAAAAAAAGGATTTATTTTTAATAATTATTCTATTCAATTTACTTTTTAAATCAGAAATCCGAGAACTAAAACATCGTCGGTCAATTGGTTGTCTTTGCGCCAAGCATCAAGTGTTTTATTCAATGTATTTAGCTGATTTTCAGAAGGAAGACCACTAATTTCGACTAATAAATCGCGAAAACGTTTGTACATAAAATTATTGTAATGTTCTCCACCTATTTGTTTTGCAAATCCATCTGAAAAAAGGAAATAATTGTCGCCATTTAAAATGTTAATTTTCTGATTTTCAAAGAAATGCAAAACAGTTTCATTGCGAATGGTAATGGGGTTGCTGTTTCCTTCAATAATGCTTAGTTTTTTATTTCGAACTTGATACAGCGGCATGTGAGCCGACGAAAATTCGATTTGATAATTGTCTAAATCGACTATGCAAATGGCTGCCTGAAAACGAGTTTCGTTTAAATTTGAGTTATCCATTTGCAGACTTTTAACAGCCGATTGTAGATTTTTAGCTAAATTATCCAGCATTTTTCCCGGATTTTCAAAAGGCTGCCTTTGTATGTAATTATTCAAAAAACTGGAAGCTATTTTATAGATAATCAACTTGTTATCGAAATTAGTGAAACAGTCGCTTACGGCAAAAAGGATTTTATTTTCTTTCCGTCTAATCCAGTAAAAATCATTGCTTATTTCTTTTTTGGGTTTTGAAAAAATGAAATAGTCTTTCAATGTTTTTTTATTGTTTGCAAAAATAAAATTTGCATTCAAATTGAGTTGTTTTGCAAAAATAAGACTATTATTAATTTCCTGCCGTTGAAAACCTAATATTTGAAAATACTCGTTTATTTTTTGCTTTTGCTTGGTAATTTCATTTGCCCGTTTATTTATTAAAAGGTCTAATTCGTATTTTTTAATTCTCAATGTTTTGAGTCTTATTTTGATAAAAAGAGAAATTAAAAAAATAATAAAAATCAATATAAATACTTGAAAGCTTGTACGTTGCCAAATAGCGGGTTGAATTGAAATTGCAATTTTAATGCCGTTTTCGTTCCAAATTCCGTCGTTGTTTGAGCCTTTAACGCGCAAAATGTATTGACCGCTTGGCAGATTGGTATAGGAAGCAAACCGTCTGTTTTTCACGTAATTCCATTCATTTTCAAAACCTTGAAGCATGTAGGCGTATTCATTTTTTTGGGGAAAAGTATAATCGAGCGCAACAAATTCAAATGTTAAATTATTGCTTCGCCAATTTACAACAATGTGTTTTTTTTCTGAAACCGCCGAATCGAGTGTGAAATCTTGATTTAAAATTTTAAATCCGGTAAGTGCTATTTTAGGAATGTTTTCGTTTGGTTTTAAGTTTTCGGGTATAAAAGCATTAAAACCGTTGATGCCGCCAAAAAACATTTCGCCGGTTGAACTTTTGCAATAAGCACCCACCAAAAATTCGTTGCTTTGTAAACCGTCAATAACATTGTAATTCTTTGTAGAATAATCATTTAAGTTAAATTTACAAATGCCTTTATTGGTCGAAAACCAGAGATTTTTTTTGTCATCTTCCAATATTCCGATTACAACATCGTTGGGCAGTCCGTTATTTTCGGTAAAACGCGTAAAAGTTCGTGTGTGGCTGTCAAATTTATTCAAACTCCCTTTCGTTCCAATCCACAAATCTTGGTTTGTATCTTGATAAATGCAATAAATACGGTCATTTCCAATAGTATTTGAATTTTCGTGATAGTGCATAAATCGGTGAAATGTTTGAGTTTGAGGAATATAAAGATTCAATCCACCGCCATAAGTTCCTATCCAAAAATTCGATTTTGTGTCTTTAAAAATACACGTAACCCGATTGTCGCTGAGCGTATTCAAATCGGAAGAGTCGTTTTTGAGAACTTTAAAGGTATTTTTTTCATAATTAAAAATATTAATTCCACCGCCAAAAGTGGCAATGAGTAAATCTTCGCCGTCTTCATAAATTCCCCAAATAGAATTGTTATTCAATGAGTTAGTATTGTATTCATTTTTTATAAAATGCTTAAAAGTACCTTTTTGAGGGTCAAAAAGATTTAACCCGCCACCGTCAGTTCCTATCCAAAAACGATTTTTCGAGTCTTGGTAAATTGCTCTTACACTATTGTGGCTCAGAGAATTAGCATCATTCGGATTGTGTTTGTAGTGAATAAATTTTCCGTTGGCTTTATCCCATTTATTTAAACCTTCATCAACGGTTCCAATCCAAACGGTGCCGCTTTTGTCTTGATAAATAGTACGTACTAAGTTAGAACTTAAGCTGTTAGCATCATAGATATTGTGTTTGTAAATCTCTATTTCGTCTGAAAGTTTGTTCCATTTGTTGATTCCGCCCAAAGCCGTGCCTACCCAAATAATGCCTGCATAATCTTGATAAATGCTTAATATGTTGTTCACACTCAAGCTTTTAGAATCAGCAGCATCGTGAAGATAATTATTTAATTCTTTTATTTTTGAATTGTAACGAAAAAGTCCATTATTGACCGTTCCAATCCAAACAATGCCTTCTCTGTCGCAAAAAAGAGTATTGACCTTGGTATTATTAACATTTGTAACACTTTCACTTTCAAAGACTTTAGCTATTTTTGATGATTTGAAAAACTGAAGTAATCCATTGTCAGTTCCCAACCAAAGTAAATCGTTTTTGTCGAAAACAATGGCATTAATTTTTTTATTTCTAATCAGCTCATTTTCAAAAGTTTTCATTTCTTTGAGTTCCACATTATAAAAAGCCAACCCATTATCGGTTGCAATCCAAATGTTTCCCAAATTGTCAGATACCAGTTTATTTATTTTATTGGAAGGCAAATTATTTTTTTGAAAAAAATGAGTAAACTCTAAATGAATAAATCTTCGTTCAATTCGTGTCAAACCGTTCGATGTTGCTACCCAGATGTTTCCAAGTCCGTCTTGAGTAATATCGGTAATGGAATTACTTGCTAAGTATTTGTTATTCAGAGTATTATGCAATGAAATAAATCGATTCTGAAAACGGTCGAAAACCGTAATGCCTCTGCCCAAAGTTCCAATCCAAATCAGTCCGAATTTATCCTCGAAAAGTGTAGTTATTGTGTTGTCGGGCAATGAATTAGCATCGTACAAATTGTTTCGATAAATCTTCATATCGTAGCCATCGTACAAATTAAGCCCGTCTAAAGTTCCAAACCACATAAAGCCTTTAGAATCTTGCAAAATACAATTAACGGTGCTTTGAGAAAGTCCGCTTTCGAGCGAAATTTTCTCAAAATTAATGTGCTTTTTTTGAGCCGACAATTGGCTTGCCACAAAGAATAAAACAATATAAATAAACAGGTATTTCAATTCAATATTTTTTATAAAAAATTATTCACCAATAATTTTAACTAAAATTCTTTTTTGTCGTTTGCCATCAAATTCACCATAAAAAATTTGTTCCCAAGGTCCAAAATCGAGTTTTCCTTCGGTAATGGCAACTACCACTTCGCGCCCCATAATTTGTCGCTTAATGTGGGCATCGGCATTGTCTTCGTATCCATTGTGTTTGTACTGATTATGAGGCTTTTCGGGAGCTATTTTTTCCAGCCAAACTTCAAAATCGTTGTGCAAACCACTCTCATCGTCGTTGATGAAAACGCTTGCCGTAATGTGCATGGCATTTACCAAAACAAATCCTTCTTTAATACCACTTTCGCTAAGGCATTTGTTAATTTGAGGAGTTATATTTATGTATTCTCTTCTTTTTGAAGTATTTATCCAAAGTTCTTTTCTGTACGATTTCATTATTTTATTATTTTTATAAAAAAATTTTAGATTAAAATACGAATATTCTGTTTGTAAAAAAATAGAATCGTTCAATTTTTTTATTAATATTTCATTTTTATAAAATTACAATTTTTTATCCTAAAAATTAAATTTTATTCTATTCGAATAAAATAAATAAAAAACATGTAAATTTATTTATTATTTTTATTCACAAATAAAATTTTGTTAAAAATATAAAAAAATGATGTATAAAAAAATTTAATTCTACCTATTTACATTTTTCCATATTTTAACTATTTCTTTTTCAATTACTTATAAAATAAAAAATATTTTTCACAAAAACAAAAAAATGCTAAGAAGGTGTAATTTGGTTGAAAATTAAAAGAGCAAAAACCAAAGTTCATGTTTGATTTTATACAAAAAAAGTTTTTTTTAAAACAAAAAAATTTGACAATGAAACTATAAATTTTTAAAAACTTCCAAAGAAAACGACTGTATTTTAATTTTTTTTAGAATTTTATGTTACCTGAATATTCTTAATCAAAGGTTTGAATAAAAAAAACATCATTTTTTAACTTCTATTAATAAAAATCAAATCTTAAACCCAAAAAGGAGTGATTCTTTTTAAATAATTGCTTTTTTTTGACATTTTTATTTCATTTATTCTTAAAAAAAAATTAATACTATAAAAAAATGTTTAAAAACAATAATCTTTTTTTAAAATTATGCAAACGTTTGAAATAAGTAATTCAGTTCTAATTTATTCAATAACAGCATTTAGCACACTTTTTTTTAAAGCTTATACTTGCATTTAATATTAATTATTTCTTAACTTTGAAAATAGTAATTGTAACATTTTTTTAAAAAAAAGAACAATCAAAACAAATAAAAGAAAAAAATTCAAAATTAAGAAATAAAATTTGATGTAAATATATAAATTTTTTTGAAAAAAGTAAATAAAATGATAAAAAAACCACAGTTAAGTTTTTGGCAAATATGGAATGTCAGTTTCGGTTTTTTGGGTGTGCAATTTGGTTTTGCCCTTCAAAATGCCAACGCCAGTCGAATTTTGGCTAATCTGGGTGCCGATTTGCATAGTTTATCGCTGTTTTGGTTGGTAGCACCGGTTATGGGGCTTTTGGTGCAGCCGGTAGTGGGTGCCGCCAGCGATTCTACTTGGACACGACTTGGCAGACGCTCACCTTTTATATTAGGCGGCGCCATCGTTTCTATGCTGGCAATGTTTTTTATGCCCAATTCACCTTACATTATCAGTGCCGGTGGTGTGGCGGCACTCATTTTTGGAGCAATAATGTTGGCACTTATGGACGGTTCATTCAATGTTACTTTTCAACCATTCAGAGCTTTAGTTTCCGATATGATGCCCGAATCACAGCGAAATTTGGGCTATTCCATTCAAAGTTTTTTAATCAACATTGGTGCGGTAATTGGCTCGGCATTGCCCTATATTTTAACATTTATGGGCGTTGCCAACGAAGCTCCAAAAGGCGAGGTAGCCGATTCGGTTATTTGGTCGTTTTACATTGGAGGTAGTATGCTGATTTTAAGCGTTTTAGTAACAGTTTTTAAAACCAAAGAATATCCTCCAGAACAATTTAAAGCCTACAACGAATCGGATAGTCAAACCGTTCAAGATGTTAAAAAAAGTTTTTGGCAAATTTTGGTTTCTATGCCCAAAACAATGATTCAACTGTCTGTGGTTCAATTATTTTCATGGTTTCCATTGTTTTTAATGTGGGTTTATTCCGTTCCGGCTATTGCGCAGCATTATTGGCACACCGAAATAGGCGATTCCAGCTCAAAGGCATTTAACGAAGCCGGAAATTGGGTTGGTCTTTCTTTTGCCGCTTACAGTTTATTTGCAGCCCTTTTCTCTTTAGCTATGCCGTTCTTAATCAAATCGTTAGGTCGAAAATCGGTTTATTCGCTTTCATTACTTTTGGGAGGTTTGGGTTACCTTTCGCTTTTCTTGTTTCAAAATCCCAGTTTTATTTTAATTTCCATGTTTGGAATCGGTATAGCTTGGGCTACCATTTTGGCAATGCCTTATGCCATCTTGTCAGATGTGCTACCCTCCAATCAGACTGGAATTTATATGGGTTTGTTCAATTTAACAGTGGTAATTCCACAAATTTTAAGCGGACTTTTTTCGGGTTTAATCCTAAAATACTTTTTTAATAATCAAGCAATTTACATTTTAGTTTTAGCGGGTATTTTTATGGTTTTAGGTTCAGCCTCTGTTTTCTTAGTAAAGGACAAAGCCATAGAAATCAAATAGTTAAATTTAAATAAAAAAAATAAAAATAAAAAAGCAAAGTATAATCTAAAACGCAGAAAAAACAATGAAAACAATCTTTCTGTGAAAAAATTGGAACTGAAAAATGAAAAATTACATTAAACATGACCCTTGGAAGATTATAGAAGAGGGTTTTGATATGAAAAATCATACAGCCAGCGAAAGTTTATTCAGTCTGGGAAACGGTCGATTTGGACAACGTGCAAATTTTGAAGAAAAATATTCGGGTAAAAGTTTACCCGGAAATTATGTTGCAGGTGTTTACTATCCCGATAAAACCAGAGTTGGCTGGTGGAAAAATGGTTACCCTGAGTATTTTGCTAAAGTACTTAATGCACCAAATTGGATTGGAATCAATGTAAACATAGAAGGCGAAGAATTGGATTTGGCTAAATGCAAAGTGTCTGATTTTGAACGCATTCTTGATATGAAAGAAGGCTATTTGCACAGAAAATTTACTGCCGAATTGCCTTCCGGCAAAAAAGTAAAAGTTGATGCCAAACGGCTTTTGAGCATGACCGACGACGAAACTGCCGTAATAAAATATCAAGTGGAAGCTTTAAATTTTTCCGGCAAAATTTCTTTTACACCTTACATTGATGGCGATGTAAAAAATGAAGACGCAAACTACGACGAAAAATTTTGGGACGAAGTAGGCAAGGAGGTTTCCGGCAACGAAGGTTACATAACCGTAACAACCAAAAAAACCGATTTCCATGTATGCACGGGCATGAAAATAAAATTGTTTCTCGATGCTAAAGAATTGGAAATCAAGCCACAAGCACTGGTTAAAGACAAATACATTCAAACTCGAATTGATACAGAAATTCAAAAAGGGCAAACCCTTTGTTTGGTAAAATATGCTGCCATAACCTCGTCAATGAATTACGAAAAACACGAAGTTTTAGGAGCTTGCCACAAAGCTTTGGTTCGGGCTTGCGCCAAAAGTTTTGAAACCATGCTTAAAGAGCAAGCCCACTGGTGGCAAGCAAAATGGGAACATGGCGACATCATTGTAAACGGCGATGTGGCTGCGCAACAAGGCATTCGCTTCAATATTTTTCAACTCAACCAAACTTATACCGGCGAAGACGAACGCTTAAACATTGGACCCAAAGGTTTTACAGGCGAAAAATACGGCGGAAGTACTTATTGGGACACCGAAGCCTATTGTTTACCTTTTTACCTTGCTACGGCAGAAGAAAATGTAAGCCGTAATCTATTGAAATACAGACACAAACAACTCGACAAAGCCATCGAAAATGCACAAAAGTTAGGATTTAAAAACGGCGCAGCTTTGTATCCGATGGTTACCATGAACGGCGAAGAATGCCACAACGAATGGGAAATTACTTTTGAAGAAATTCATCGCAACGGTGCCATAGCATTTGCCATTTACGATTACGTGCGCTACACGGGCGACAAAGCCTATTTAGCCGAATTTGGGTTGGAAGTTTTAATAGCCATTTCGCGTTTTTGGTCGCAAAGAGTGAGCTGGTCGGAGGCTAAAAAACAATACGTAATGCTCGGAGTTACAGGACCAAACGAATACGAAAACAATGTAAACAACAACTGGTACACTTCAAAAATTGCCATTTGGACTTTAAAATATGCGCAAGAGGCTTTAGAATATGTAAAACAAACAGAACCAACACGTTACACAGAAATTTTGGAAAAAACAAATTTCAATTTTAAAAGTGAAAACGAGAAATGGTCTGACATCATTGAAAACATGTATTTTGCTTATAATGAAGAACTTAAAGTTTTCATGCAGCAAGATGGTTTCATGGATAAAGAGCAAATTTTGGCAAAAGACCTTCCGATGGCAGAAAGACCGATAAACCAAAATTGGTCGTGGGACAGAATTTTGCGCTCGGTTTTCATAAAGCAAGCCGATGTTTTGCAAGGCATCTATCTCTTTGAAGATGAGTTTGATATGGACACCATTCATCGCAATTTCGATTTTTATGAACCGCGCACCGTACACGAATCTTCGCTTTCGCCCTGCGTACATTCCATAATAGCCTCAAAGATAGGCGATAACAAGCGAGCTTATCAATTTTATTTGCGCACCGCCCGTCTCGACCTCGACGACTACAACAACGAAGTACACGAGGGTTGCCACATTACAAGCATGGCAGGCACGTGGATGTCGTTCGTAAAAGGCTTTGGCGGAATGAGAATCAAAAACGACAAACCGTATTTTGCGCCTTACATACCCGAAGAGTGGGAGAGTTACTCTTTCAAAGTAAATTTTAGACAGGTAATATTACAAATTTTTGTAAGTAAAAATGAAATAAGCATTCATAATTTATCCGAAAAATCAATCCAATTGACTGTTTTCGATAAAGATTACAATCTAAATGCCAAATCTAAAATTTCTGTATAAAGAAAATAAAAAAAGCGGTTTTCAAAAACCGCTTTTTTTTTAATGTAAAAATTTAACTCAATAAATTTTCTTGTTCTCTGTGTCGAAGTTTTACATTGACATTGTAATTGGTTTGCAGATATTTTTTCAATTTTTCGGCACTGTAAACCGAACGATGCTGCCCGCCGGTACAGCCAAAATTAATCATCAGGTTGGTAAATTTTCTGCTCATGTATTTTTTTACCGATTTGTCGATAATTGAAAAAATATCGCTCAAATATTCTTGCATTTCTGTCTGATTATCAAGAAATTCGATAACAGGTTTGTCCATTCCGGTTAAGTGTTTGAAGGCTTCTAATTTTCCCGGATTTGGCAACGACCGACAATCAAAAACAAAACCACCTCCATTTCCGGTTTCATCTATCGGAATGCCTTTTTTGTAAGAAAAACTATTGATATGAACAGTAAGTTTCTCTAAATCAGCACCTAACAATATTAATTTTTCTGACTGTGTAACACCTTTCAGCGCAGCCAAAAGCGTTGGCAATTCTATGGGCAAGTGTGCATTTTCTAAAAGCCACTCTAAATTTCTGATGGCAAACGGAATGCTCTTTAAAAAATGAAGTTTTCGTTCGTAAAAACCTCTAAATCCGTAAGCCCCCATAGCTTGCATAATACGAATATACACAAATCCGTGATAAAATTCTTTAAATTTTTTAGAATCGAGAGGTATAAATTTCGATGTTTGGCTGATGTAAAAATCAAGCAATTCGATGCGAACAGCTTGCGGTATGGCAGCTTTGCCATCGTAGAGAAGCGAAGCCAAATCGTATTGCAATGCACCTTTTCTACCACCTTGAAAATCAATAAAATAAGGCTTATTGTTTTTAAACATGATATTTCGGGATTGAAAATCGCGGTAGAGAAAATAATTGGAATCTGCTTGCAGCAAAAAATCGGTCAATTTATGAAAATCATTTTCCAACTCTTGCTCATCGAAAAAAATATTTGCCAATTTTAGAAAATAATATTTAAAGTAGTGTAAATCCCACATCATCGATTGTTTATCGAACGAAAAGCGGGGATAAGCTTTGGAATAATCCAATCCCTGTGAGCCAAGTATTTGAAATTTAGGCATTTCTAAAATTACTTGTTTATAAATATCAATCATTTCATCACTAAAATCGTCGTCAATTCTATTTTGCGAAAGCAACGAAAAAAGAGTTTCATTTCCTAAATCTTCTTGTAAATAGATGTGATTGGGCAAATCATCGATATAAATTTCGGGAACATTTAAGTTTTTTTGCTTAAAATGCTTACAAAATTCAATAAAAGCCATGTTTTCTTTCAAATCTTCGTTGTAAGAACCTATGGCAGTTTGAGTTTCTGACCAAATTCTGTAATATTCTCTGTTTGAACCCGATTTTGGTAAGTTTTCTATTCTTTTTACGGGTTCTTTAGCCCATTTTTTGAATAATTCAATGAGTTTTTGCTCTGTTGGGGTTAAATTTGTCATTGGTTTTGTAAGTTTTTTTTTAAAAAGACCGAAGTCAGAAATTTTTTCTCCTGAAACTTCGGTCTTTTATTTTAAATTATTTTTAAAAAAAATTCTAAAAAAATAGTCGATTTAATAAAAAAAAGTCTTAAAATTATTGCTTTTTTTCAAAAAATATTAAATCCAAACACTTTTGTATTTTCTCAATACTCAAAAATCAATTGATAAACTGCAAATAGTTTATTATTTAACGTTTCCAAAGTTATAAAACTTTGGAAAAGTTGCAGTTACGTAATAATAAAAATTAAAATTTATCCTATTTTTAGCTTATTTAATTTTTTCTCAAATTTTTAAAATTTTTGAAAAGTAATAACGAGTGCAGGTTAAAATCAAAAAAAATATTTTTTTTGATTGAACTTTGTTAATCTTTTATATCTTTCACTGGTCTGAAACCGTAATTGTAATAGCCAATTATAGGATAGCTAAAATCTCTGTAAGTAATTCTAAGCTTGTTTGTTATCTCAAAAAATGAACCACCGCGCAACACTTTTGCGTTTCCGGTAGCCGGACCTTGAGGATTTACTTTTGGGCTTCTGCTGTAATAGTTTTTTTCGTGCCAGTCTTCTATCCATTCCCAAACGTTTCCGGTCATATCGTAAATTCCAAGTTTATTGGGTCCCTTTTTTCCAACTTTCATGGTGGTGGGAGAAGTTTCGTAAAACCACGCCACCGAATTGGGGTTATTGCTTCCCGAAAAGAGTGTTTTTGTTGTGGTTTTAATGCCTCCGCCGGCTGCAAATTCCCATTCGGCTTCCGTTGGCAATCGATAGCCATAATAGGTGCAATATTCTTTGGCACCAAACCAAGTAACATAAACCACCGGATGGTCTTCGTAACCGGGTTGCGGTTTCCATTCGTTCCCGTCGAAAGTTACGCCCCATTCATCGGAATAAATCATTGCTTGCCCTTTGTTTTCGCCGGTTTTGATAACATCGCTTCCGTATTCGTTCAAAAATTTGGCGTATTGCAGATTGGTTATTTCGTATTTTGAAATATAAAAACTTTCAACTTTAACCGTGTGAACCGGACTTTCGTCTCCGCTACCCTTGTTCGACCCCATTTCAAAACTGCCGCCTTCAACATATTTAAAACCCGGAGGAGCTTTTAATTGAAATTTTTGTTCTTTATCCAAAACCGAATACATCGATTTGGCTTCGCTGATGTATTTTCCGCGTGGATAGGTGTCAATGTATTTTTCGTAATCCGAAATTTTTTCGGTTTTTACGGCTTTCTGCCAAGTGGGTTCTTCGTTTGCCACCCAACGTCTGTAATTTTCTTCTTCAATTTCTTTAATTTTTGCATTGGCTTCTTTGGCATTGTACGCTTTTGGAAAAGTTTCCAAATAGGCTTTGTAAGCTTCAATTGTATTTTCTTTTTTGGCTATTTCGTAGGCTTCATTGTCTTTTTTTCTTAATTCAATTTCGGCTTTTATCCTGTTAATTTCCTTGTTGGCATCACCTATGTATTGCCCGTCTTTGTTGCGTTTTATGTAAAGTTCAAAAGCTTGAATGGTATTTTCTTTAACAGCCAATTCGTAAGCATCTTTGTCTAATTGTTTTATAATTTTGATTTGTTCGTTGGCTTCATTTACATAAATTCCTTTGGGAAATTGCAATTTGTATTCTTCAAAAGCCACCACTTTCGCCTCTTCTTTAGCCTTGTTGTATGCCGTTTCGTCAGCCAAAATCATACTTTCGTCCATTTGGCTGGTTAGGTAAGTAATTCCTTCATTGGCTTCTTGCAAATATTTTCCGTTTGGAAAATCGGAAATGTATTTTTTGTAACCGGCTATGGTTTTATTTTTGCGGGCATCGTTTATTGAAATCTCTTCTTTTATTTTGTCTTGAAAAATAAATTGTATTGCCTTTTTTTCAAAACGCGATACAATTTCAATCTCTTTTAATTCAGTAAATTGAAACTTATTTTCAATAAATTCGGCATTGAATTTTCCAATGGGTATTTTTATCGTGGTCGATTTATCAGCTTCTATATGAATGGTTTGATTATCAATTTTCAAAATGCCGTTGCTATCGGAAGTAATACTTAATTGTGCTTTTTGTAAAAAAAACCAAATAGCGAATGCAGAAAGAGCAAGTACAAAAATAAGAAAAAGTATAAGTAATAATCTTGATTTTTGCTTATTTACAGTTTTTTCCATTCTATTTTTTTACTATATGTGTAAATATTTATATATTTTTTTATCAAAAAAATTTCTATCAAAGATAATACAAAAATAAAAAAAAACTTAGAAAAATTTATTTTATTTTGAAACCGATAAAAAAAAATTAGCGATTAAGCATTAAATTATCTAATTTTTAACACTTTACAAATATTTGATTGCTAAAGTAATTTTGCAATTTCAAAGTGCATTCCATCTTTTCTGCTAAAATGACCGCCCCAATAGAAACCATTTTTGTTGGCTATTTGCACCAATTCACGTACCGAACCCTCTTCGCCCACCAAAGCGGGTCTTTTGGCTAAACCGTTCCATTTAACATTGATGTCGAAAGCCGTACCAAAAGCATGATTGCTCAATTTGGTTTCACTTCCTCTGATAAAACGCGCCGAATAAGTGCCATTCCAAGTTTTTACCAAATGCAAAAGTCCGGCTTTTTCCCAATCAGCCCATAAATTTTTCATTTGCTGGGCAGCTTTTTTATGAAAATAAATATTTCCGCTGTCTTTGGGTTTTCCGTACATATCAATTCCTTTAATTTGCGGAATATCAATTACAATAATATTTTCTTCTTTCCAATTGTCGAGCAAAACTAAATTGCCTTTTTCGTCGGCTTTGTATTCAAATTTTCCAAAAAATTCAAATCGTTTTTCATCGCTGTAAAGGGCTTCAAAATCGGGCTTTGGAGGCCAATAAGCACTTGTTTTTTCATCGGAAGTGTCTTGAACCACTTCAAAACCCAAAGTCATGGCTTTGCCGTAGCACGAATTGCCCACTACGCCATCAGCCGTTAAACCATTGCGTTTTTGAAATTCCATAGTTGCCTCTTTGGTGCCTTTGCCAAAATCGCCATCTGCTACTTTCAATAAACCTTGACCAACCAAAAAAAGTTGCCATTGCTCTACTTGCAAGCCTTCGCTTCCTTGTCTAAGTACTTTTAAACCAGTTGTTTCCATCGTTTTTGCCGTTTTATTGTTTGTAGGATTTATTGTTTTATTTTCAATATTTTTTTTTACTTCTTGTTTTTCAATTTTCGTAGTTTTTACTTCTTTTTTATTGCTATTTTTTACATTATTTTCATTTTTTTTATCGTTTTTTGCAAAAAAAAGTTTAAAAAAGATCAGTAATTGTTTTATAAATACATTCATAGATTTTATTTTTTGTAAAAAAGTTTTTAAAAAAAAAGCAAATTTAAACAAAAAAAATAAATTTTCTCATTTTTTTTGAAAAAAAAAATTATGAATTTTTATTATTTTGTTCAAAATACTTACAAAAAATTTTCAAACCACAATCGCTGCAAAGAGGCTTACGCGCTACGCATGTATAGCGACCGTGCAAAATTAACCAATGATGAGCAATGGGCAAAAGTTCACTTGAAATATTGCTAACCAATTGTTTTTCAGTTTCTAAAGGAGTTCTTGAATTTTCAGTCAATCCCAACCGCTCCGAAACTCTAAACACGTGAGTATCAACCGCCATAGCCGGAATATTGAAAACTACCGAAACAATTACATTAGCCGTTTTTCGCCCAACACCGGGAAGTTTTTGCAACTGCTCAATATCGGAAGGTACTTGATTATCAAACTCTTCGATAAGCATTTTTGCCATGCCTACCAAATGTTTGGCTTTATTATTTGGATACGAACAACTTCTGATGTAATCAAAAACTTCTGCCACTTCCACTTGCGCTAAGTGCCGAGCCGTAGGGAAACGCTTGAAAAGTTCTTTGGTAATTACATTCACTCTTTTATCGGTGCATTGTGCCGATAAAATAACAGCAACAAGCAGTTCAAAAGGAGAATTGTACTCCAATTCGGTTTCTGCTACCGGTTTATTTTTTTTGAAATAATCAATAATTTTTTCGTATCGCTCTTTTTGCGTCATTTTTTTTTAGTATTGCAAAAGTAATTAAGGGATTGTAACGAAATAACATGGTTATTTTATGGAAAATTAATAAATTGTTATATAAACTCAGTATGAATGACATTTTTTATGTAAAATATTGAAAATCAATTGCCCTGACCTTTAGGTCGGGATAAATAAAAAGCAATGAATTTCAGGGCTTTAGCCCTTTGCATTTTGAAAAGTGTCGCACATATTGTAAACTAAATTCTTTTATTTCAAATCATAAAATAACGAAATAAATTCTTTTACTAATTTGATAATAAATAGGTTATTTCGTTACAATCCCTAAGCTATTCCTGTGTGCCAAAAATGGTAACAATGGAACGCTTGGTATCCATTTTTCGCAAATGAAACTGCTCATTGTAGCGCACTATGTAAACGCTATGATTTTCGTAACCGCTTGTAGTATTTAATTTTTTAAAAAGAAATCCGGTATGTAAACCATCGATTTCTTCTTTTTCATTTTCTAAACAAGCATTAAAATTTTTACCGTATTTTTTTAAAATATTTCCAAAATAAAACATCACATCAAAGCCATGCAAAGCATATTCGCTGGGTTGATAACCATAAATATTATCAAATTTATTGATAAATTCATTTGCAGCATCGGTCTGATTATCAAAGAAAGTATTGGAATGGTAATGTATGTTTAACTGCGAATAATACAACAAATCCATGTTTGAAAATGTTTCCCAACGTCTTGAACCAAAAACACTTATCAAATATCTGTCAGCTACGGTCATCAAACGGTTCAAGAGATTTGTTACTAAAACTTCTTCGGTAGAAGTACAAACCACCACATTGGTTTTGTTACGGTCTAAGAGAGTTTGCAATTTATAAACTTCCGAAGATTTTCTAAAATTAATTTGCTGCAAAGTCAAAGTATCATTTAATGTTTTAAGGTATTTTTTTAAGTCTTCCACCAATTGAGCTTCAGCTTGATTTTCGCCATGAACAAAAATAATATTTGCGTTATTTATTTTATTAATGTAGTCCATAGTTCTATAAAATCTAAGGTCTTCAGACGAATTGACTTGAAATAAATTCGGTATAGAATAAACCAAACTGTCTTTGGAATCTAAAGGTGAAACAATATTAATATTTTTTCCGGCTATTTCGGTGGCTAACGCCTTAATATTTGTAGAAAAAATAGGTCCAATGATTAAATCCATTTCAGAGAAAATCGGTAAATTGGCAATTTCTTTGACTTTAGTAACGTTGTTTTGAGTATCAAAAACATGCAAATCAATTGAAATTCCCAATTTTCGTAGCGAATCGAGAGCCAGAAGCGTACCTTCGTAATATTCGATAAATAATTTAGAATTTTGATAATATTTTATCGTTTTATCGGCTTCATTACCCGAAATTGTCATATTTTGATTTTGATTGGCAAACAAGGGTAGGAGCAGAGCTACTTTCAATTTTTGACCGGTATAATTAAATTGCTCGCACGGATTGTTCACATATTTGATAACCGAAGTAACGTCTCCTTTATTAGTTTTTTCATCGGGTTCAAATTCAATTTCGGTTTGCGCAACAGCCGAAGTTTTGGGCAATTTTAAAAGTACTCCCGCTTTTAAATTACTGGCAACAGCAGGATTGTTCGTGCTAATTTCGTCTTGCGAAAGTTGATATTTCTTAGCTATCGAAAAAAAAGTTTCACCGTTTTCTACCCAGTGATAGCGAAAATCGGGTTCAAAAATGGGAATTTTTAATGTTTTCCCTTTTTTAAAATTGTTATCTAAATCGGGATTTGCTTTTTTAATGTCTTCAATGTCTGTATTATACATTTTAGAAATGGCATACAAACTTTCACTTTTTCCGATTTTATGCAAATAATACGATATTCCGTCGTAAGTTATTTTATCGGTACTTTTAGGTTGCGCAAAACTACCCAAAACAAACAATATAAACACAATGAATGTGCTATATTTTTTACTATTTTCCATTTTTTTTAATCAATTTTTCGATAAATAAATATAATATTTTTTATTTTTTTGCAAAAAAATATAAATATAAAATTTTTTTTAATTTTACCTTAAATCCGCAAGTCTTTTGCAAACGAAGAGATTCATCGTATCAATTAGTTACAAAATGCTTTCAATTTAATTGCTAACAAGCTGTATATTAAGCTTTTGATACGAAGACTTACGGATTTTAAGCTTTACAAAAATACAAATTCATTTTATTTTATTCAAATCCTAAACATCTGAAGTTGCTTATTTTTTGTATAAAAATGAAGTTCATTTTTCTGAAAAAAAGCTAAATATCTTAATTTCAATAAAATAGAATTTTTAAAATTGAATATTTTTAAACGTAAAATTAAAAAAAATTCTAAAAATTAAATGCTATTGATTTCAAGGTTAGTAAATTTTTCTGTGGTTTTGAAATCGTATTCGGGATATTGAAAAATAGGGGTTACGCGCTCAGTTTCGCCAATAGAATAGCCGAAAATGGTTTCGTAATCGCTCGGATTTTCGCCCATGCGTTCCAATTGTGCGAAATATTCGGCTATTGATTTCGATTCGATAATGATAACTCTTCCCATTTTTATAATAATTGGGCTGTGAATGCGTGAGTGGTCATGTTCAAATTCGAGAATGCGGCGACCGCTTCGAGTTAAGCCTATAACTCTGAATGTTAAGCTTTTACCAACTCCGGGCAAATTTAAAACATTTCTATCGGTAGCCAAAAAAGGTAAATCTTCTTGTTTGCGAATTTTATCAATATTTTCCTTCATATTTTGGGCATTTTCAGGGAAATATTTTATTTCATCAAAATAATTTTTAGGTATTTTTCCTATAACTTTTTCTTCCAATTGTTCTTGCACAGCACGCGCATTAGTAGCAAAATTATGATAATTTTCTCGAAAACCTTTTACTGTAAAGGTATAGTAATTAATTACTCCTAAGTCATTTAAGTCTTTTCTGAGTTTTGCCGAATGTCCGCGCCGCGAGGCTGCGGTGGTAAAAACAAGCTGATTTACAACAGTCCAACCCGCTGAAATTAAGAGTTCTACGGCTTTTTTCGATTCGGGAGTTATTTCCATAGGCGAAATAAAATGCGTTTGAACAATGAATTGTTTTATTCCGATTTGAGACGCTTTTTCCTTAAATTGTCGCAAAATTTCAATCAATTCGGGAGTAAATCGTTGTGGCAAATAAATGGGAAGTCGCGTTCCGAGCCTAACGCGCATCATTTCGGCATATTTTTGACCTTCAGGCAAATTTTGATTGTTGCGTTTTTTGGCTACAGCCATATTATAAACGGCTTCTAAAATGAGCTTAAGCGACTGATTTGTACTCATAAAAGCATCGCCACCGGTTATTAAAATATCTCGAAGTTGCGAGTCTTCTTCAAAATAAAGCATTAAACGCTCCAATTTTTGGGGCCACGTTTCTTTGGGTTTGAGTTTGTTCAAATTAAAATTCAAATGCCCCGATTGAAAATCGTACATTCGCTGGCACGAAACACACAAGCCCCCGCAAGCACGCCCCATGGTGTCGGGTATTAGAATTGCCACTTCGGGATACCGCCTATGAATATTATTTAGAGATGGCAAAATCCAACCGGCAGCATTTGGTTTTCCGGGTTTTACGGTGTCTTCTTTTTCCCAAGCCGTTATTTCACCGTATTCTTCGAGCAATTGTTTGCTGTAAAACAGGTAATCGCGCATGGCATAATCGGCACCCACCGAAAAATTGTATATTCGTGTATCGATTAAAGAAAGAAAATAGGGATTTACAAAAAAAGGAATTCCGGCTTTTTCGGCACTGTACAAAATTTCTAAGAGCCTAACTGGCAATGAGTTATTAAGCATTTCATTGAGCAACTTAGGGTTTCTGATAGCAAATTTAAGGTGAAAATGGCTTGTTTCCCACCAATTTAATACCTTAAAATATTTTTGTTCAAAAGTCCAGTCGGGCTGAAAAGTATATCGCAAACTTTGCACTTCACCTTTATCTATCTGCTTGATAATGATTTTAATAATCCTATCCTTGTTTTCTTTTCGTACTTTAATAACATTTTCGTTCAGTCCAGAAGGATATTTTTCCATCCATTCTAAAACTTTTTGTTTATCAGGTTTATTATCGGTTAATTTTCCCGAAAACTGCCGAAATAAATAAAGTAAATCAATAAAAAAACCATATTCGGCACCTCCAATTCCTTTACTTGCAGCAAGCCAAAGGTATTTGAACACATTATTTACCAAAACTTCGCCTTTTTTGTTCAAATCGGTGTATTTTTGTCCGGCATTGTCTATATAATCTAAAATGCGAATGGCAGCTATGCTTTGCCAGTCTAATTTTTCAAAAGCATGTCTGCCCGAAGTTTCGCGCTTGTAATAAGCTATTACATTGGGCTTTAGCAATAAAGAATCTAAAACCCATTTTTTGATATTCTCCATAGCTTCCATTTCATTTTTACTGGTAAAAAGAATTTCGGCAAGCAAAGGATTTTCTTTAAGTAACAAGTTTAAAACTCTGTGTGCCTTTAAATTAATGGCTACTTTTTCACTCTTTTTTGGCATTTTGATTACTTTTTATTTATTTTTTCAGTGTTTTTTTAAAATAGAAATTAATTTTGTAAAAAAAAATAAAATTTTTAAGCAATTTATATAAATAAAAATCTATTCTAAAAATACTAATAATCAAGTTATTAAGCAAAACTTTTATTTTTAAAAAACAATAAATGTCTCCATTTTTTTTATAAAAAAATTACTTAATTAGTACACATTTTATACCATTGTGAATATAAAACGGTATTTTTTTGTTTTTTTATGATAAAAAAATCGATTTAAAAATATCATTTTTTCTTACTAATCAGCAATTTTTTAATTCTTCTTTTTAAAAAATAAAATACGCTAAAAAATAAAAAATGAAATTTTAAAAAAAACCTTATTTCATTTTTTTTAGAAATAGTAAAAAAAAGATTTTAATTTATTTTTTTTGGTTGTTTTTTTTACGTTCTAAGTTTTCATAAAAAAACTTAAAAGAGCAAAAAAATTCTTTTTTTTAAAAACGTAAAAATAAATTTTATCTTATTTTATGAAGCAATTTTTTTTCAAAAAATAGTTTCAAAAAAACAGAATTTTAACGTTAGCACGGGAATTTTAAAAAAAAAGACAGAAACAAACTCGAATGGGCAAATCGACCCTAAACCGCTGTGCGCTAAGAAAGAAAAATATTTTTAATTATGCAAATTATAAACAACTGATTTTTAATATTTTACTATCTTTCTGAGTATGATGTTAAGCACTATTTAATATTTTATTAACCTTAAAATGAATTGAAAGCAAAGAATTTGTATCATTTTTGTAGAGTATTAAAAGTAAGTAGAGGTTGTTTTTTATCTCATCGAAAAAAAATGTATGTAAAATTAAACTTTTCAAAATATGTCTGAGCGCATTTACCCGATTTTTTATGAAAATAGAAAGATTTATTTTTCAGATTGGACAAACATTTCATCTGTTGCACAAGCTTTGGCAATAATGGAAGAAACAACAAATTATATTAAGCAACTCAATGAATTGAATCTACTTGAAATAGTTGATGTTACAAATTCTTATGCCACAGTAGAAACGCTAATGGCTATAAAAAAAATAGCGAAAGAGGTTAAAAAATTTAGCAAAAAGAAAGCCATGCTCGGCATAACGGGTGCTAAAAAAGTATTACTTAATTCGGTAAATAATATTGCCAATACGCAAATTAGAGCCTTCGATAGTAAGGAAGAAGCTCTCGAATGGCTTGTAAAAGATTAAATTTGAGCATTTTCTTTGCTAAAAAATGAAAAACTCACTTTTCCGTATTTCCGCTGTTTTATAAAATACGGAAAATTGGATAAATCATTGCGAACTGAATGCTCAATAATAACGAGTGTATTGTCTTTAATGTTCTGATTTTTAAATATTTCTTCAGGCAATTTTTCAATATTTTCCATATCAAAAGGTGGGTCGGCAAAAATAATGTCGTAATTAAGGGCATTATTTTTTATAAATTTAAAGGCATCGGCTCTGTAAACGGTAATATTTTTTCCGGCATTTAACTCTTCAACCGTTTTTACAATAAATTTATAGTGCCGACCATTGAGTTCAACGGCGGTAACTTGCTGACAACCACGCGAATAAAATTCATAACTAATGCTACCCGTTCCCGAAAAAAGGTCTAAAACCTTTATCTGGTCTAAATAGTAATCGTTCTGAAGAATATTAAATAAACTCTCTTTGGCTATATCGGTTGTTGGGCGTGCATCAAAGCCTTTGGGTGGGCTAAAACGTTTGCCTCTAAAATTGCCACTTACAATACGCATCTATTTGTAATTAACTTATTATTAAATACTTAGCATTAAACAGTAATGTAAATCAAATTATCGAAATAATGCTTATCGAGAGTTAAATCTTTGCTAAAAGCCGCTTTTGGAAACGAATCTTTAAACTTTAAATTTTTAAAATATCGCGAAAGAATTTTGTAAGTTCCTACTTTACTTGAAATATTTCCCGACAAAATAAAAGGAATATTGGCATCGGCAATATTCAAATTTTTCAGCGTCAAATGAATGTAGTAAATGAAGTCGTCAATGCTCTGATATTCAAAACTATTGTTGAAATGCAATTCTTTATTTTGTACCACACAAATATTGAAAAGATGGTTATCTACATTGATGTAAACTTCCTTATTCTTAGCATTTTGTGCATTTGAAAGCAATGCAGATTCAACAAAACTGGTATATTGGTGAAAAATTTTGTAGTTTTTAATTTTTGTATCTAAAAAAGTTTTAAGGTTTTTTGGAAACGAAAAAATATTAACAATTGAGGAGTGTTCAATTTTATTTGAAAGTACCAATTCCGTTTCACTTAAAAAGTGATTGTATGCAAAAAGCTGATTTTGAGTTTGTTCTGTATATAATTCTTCCGGCACTAAGGTTGCTTTGGGCGAATAATACAGAAATGCTACCGAAGCATAATTTAGTTTTAACAACTCCTCATTATTAAAGAGTTGAGTAAGTTTTTTTTCTTCAGTATTCCATTCGTTTTCAAAAGGTTTGAAGCGTATATGTACAAATTTTTTGAGCGAAGTATGGTAAATTGTAAAACCATATTCCGAACGACTATATTGTATCGCTAACTTGCATTTTGCCGAATCGGTCTTTTTAAAATCTTTCGATGAATATTCAAATTTTCTCATGTGCCTTTTTTGTCAATTTTTAAAATCTTTTTTTGTAAAAAAAATCAAACAAATTTATACAAAAAAATATCTAAAAACAAATTTTTTTTTACAAAAAGTATTTTTTACTGAAAAAAAAATAACTCTGCTTACTTTTTCTAAGCCCGCAGAGCTATTAATTGGTTAATTATAAGTTTTTTACGCACAGTAAAAAAATCTATTCCCAATTTCCTGCATTGTTGTTTGGTTCTTTTACATCGCCAACTTTTAAACCGGGAAACCGTTTTAATTTTTTAGCTTCGGCGTTCATATTAATAATTTCTTTTTTACTTAAACCATTAAGTATCACACTATTATGAACATTTGCTTCGAAAACGGGAACGGTAACACCAGAGCTGGTGCGAATGGTATCTTTTGCTAAAAAGAAAATTTCACCTTTACCGAAAGGTACAAATTTTAAGGAATCAATGTGCATTTTTGCTTTAAATAGCGAATCGCGCACGCTCACATACAAGGTATCGCGTTTGATAAGTCCCATGGCTAATGCTTCGGCATCGGTGGCAATGGAATCGGGGCGAGTTCCGATAGCTTTTACCACTCTAAACGATTCATTTTTAGCAAAATGGATTAATGTGTCCCAATTGTCGCTATACAATCCATGTCGTTGTTTATAAGCGATTTGCAATGCTCTAATTTCTTTAAGTCTGTTAATAACAGCATCGTATCTTTTATCTTTTTCGTTTTTAAAAACGATGGGTTCTTTTATGCTTTGATACAACTCGTAAGACAAAAATACAATAAGCAGTAATAATGCAATTTGGATACCTAATTTCAATTTCATATAACAATTTTTTGTAATGGTTAAAATAATTTTTTATTCGATTGTTTAGAAACAATCTTTTTTTGATTTTGAAATAATTTTTCTAAAAAAAATAAGCAATTTCTCTTTGATAATTTTTTTTTGTTAAAAAAATAGATTTAAAATATTATCATTTCAACAAAAAAATATTCCAAAAAAATATATTTATGAAAAATGCTTTGTTTGCAAAAATAAAAATTTTTTCATTTTATTGTGCTTAATTTTAAAAAAATGTTTTAAATTCTTAAAAAGAAAATTTGTTTAAATTTTAATTTATTCATTATAAACGAAATATAATTTTGTAGTTTTTAAATTTTGTTAAGAAGTCTTAATTTATATGCCATTCAAATTAATAAAAATTGATGTTTTTTTAAGTAAAAAAGATAAAATTGATGAAAGTAAAAAAATTTGGTATCGAAATTGCTTTGCTTTAATCATTATTTCAAATATTAATTTAGTAATTTAATTTAAAAATTCTTAATAAAAATTGCATCAAAAAGGTAACTTTCTCGTTATAAAAAGTTTTTATATTTTTTTTGTGGAATTATAGCTATTTAAAACTCAATAAATGAATAAATTAACTGTATAAAATTCCAATTTTTTTACAAAGTTTTTTTTTTTCATTTACGAAAGTCCGATATTTTACGTTATATTGTAAATAATTCGTTGGTTCTTAAATTTAGTTTTTTGAGAATATGTAATTTAATTAAAGTATTCGTTGTACTTTATTTTAAGTTAAGTAATTCTATTTCAATTATTAAACAAAAAGTTTCAACGAACTACTAAGCATAAAAAATAACAGAAAACTTTAGTCCTTTTTTTATAAATAGAATTGATTTATAGTAAATTACAAACATATCATTACAAACGATGAAAAAAATTTATCTTTTTTTATTTAGTCTTATTTTCGTTTCTGTAATTAAGGCACAAGTGCCTAAGAACCAAATACAAAGCAGAATAAATTTTAATATTGAGCCCAGAATAGAAGCAGCAAAAATAGCTGGCGATTACAATGCAATTGGCAGTTTGAGCGGAAATATTGTGTTTAATAATAAAATTTATGTAGGCGGTTTTTTTTCCAAAAAAGCCATTCCTATTTGGCACACCGATTTTATTGAAGGGCAAACCAATGACATTAGCTGTCAATACTTCGGAATAAATTTTGGCGGAAACATAGTTGCTCTAAAGCGCAATGAAAGCTACATTATTCGCAAAACAAAAGTGCGGTTTACTTTTGGTGGCAGATTGGGCGGCGGTGCGCTTTGGTTAAACAACAATTCGTGGGATAAAATCAGCACACGCGACTATTTTTACATGGGACAAGCTTATCTTGGAATATTTAGACCTATGGGTACTTTTGTTAATTTTACTGCGGGTGCTTTTTTTCAAGGTACGTATAGCCTTGATAAATTGAATAGTTACGTTACCAATAAGGATTTTTTAACGCCCGGAATTTATTTGGCTTTTCAAATAAAAACTTTTAAATAAACAGGTTAAAAAAAAATTGCAATTAAATAAGTTCTTATAATAATATTTTGCTAATAAACTTAATCTAAACATCTGAATTTTAAATACATACTTATATTATTTAGTGATAAATGAACATTTTTTGGGGGACTTATTTTGTTTTTTTAAATAAGATAAAAAAAAATTAAGTATGAAAACATTCTTTACTCAAATTTCGGCACCAAAGAAGCATAATGTGAATTATTTTTTGCTCCAGCATAGCCGAACAAAAAATGAGTTGCAGACAACTCATTTTCAATACATAAGAAAAAACAAGCAGATTTTTGTAAAAAATGCTTGCGAAATAGTAGCTAATGTTTTTGAACCGGAAGGAACGGAATTTGTCAATCGTTTTATTTATTTTTCGGAAGATAAATATTTTAGCTTAATTGCTGACAAATTGCTTATTGATAAGAAAAAAAATGATTCTTTTGCTTTGTCAGCCATACAATTAGTGGATTTAAAGCAATCATTTAGTTTGCACAAAGATTTTAAAGAAATTAATAATGCTTTGTTTTTTGAAAGCATTTTTGTAGGTTTTGTAAATAAAAAAAATCAATGGGAAAATAAATTTAGTAACAAATTATTTTTTCCACTCAACTGGCTAATAAACGTTTTTTTTGGCTTAAAACAATTTCTTGGACAAGTCATTTTTGGAAAAAAATCGACAAGAAAATACAATAAAATTTCAAAAGCCGAACTTTTCGGAAGATTAACTTATGCCGGATTTGAAATTTTGAGCGAATTGGAAACAAATACCAAATTACTTTTTGCTGCAAAAAAAGTTTCAAATGCCCCTGAAAATGAAATAAAACAAGGCATTTTTATACAGCTCAATAGAGTAGGAAAAGAAGGCAAAATGGTTGATGTTTATAAAGTTAGAAGTATGTATCCCTATTCTGAATTTTTACAGGAATACATTTATAAAACCAATCATTTGGACGTAGGTGGTAAATTTAAAGACGATTTTAGGATTTCAAAAATTGGAAAATTCATACGCAAAACTTGGATTGACGAACTTCCGATGCTTTATAATTTACTGCGTGGCGATTTGAAATTGGTTGGCGTTCGCCCGCTCAGTAAACAATATTTTAGTCTTTATCCGACTGAATTACAAAATCTTAGAACAAAATCAAAACCCGGGTTAATTCCGCCTTTTTATGTGGACATGCCCAAAACGCTTCAAGAAATAATAGACTCGGAACTAAAATATTTAAAACTTTATGAAAAATCTCCTTTTAAAACCGATTTTATTTACTTTTTTAAAGCGTTAAAAAATATTTTGTTTAAAGGCAAAAGAAGTCATTAACTTTCAATTTCGCTAAGTTCGAGCCAACGCATTTCTTTTTCATCTAAAATATTGATAATAAATGAAATACGTTCAGATTTTTCGATAATTTGAGAAGTATTTAATGAGCCGGAGCTGAGTAAATTTTCTATTTCCATTTTTTCAATTTCCAGAGTTTGAATTTCTTTTTCAAGAGTTTCAAACTCTTGTTTTTCCTTGAAACTGAGCTTTTTAGCTTTATCTTTTTGAGGTTTTGCTTTGTCGGGTTTTATTTCTTTTTCCTGAAGTTTTTGTTCTTTTTCTTGTTCTTTTTTTAGCGAATAATAATCGGAATAATTTGATGGATAATTTTTAATTTGTCCGTTTCCTTCAAAAACAAAAAGATTATCAACGACTTTGTCCATAAAAAAACGGTCGTGCGAAACGATGATAAGGCAACCGCTAAAATTTAACAAATAATCTTCTAATACGTTGAGAGTCATTATGTCAAGGTCGTTTGTAGGCTCATCTAAAATCAAAAAATTTGGATTTTGCATCAAAACGGTCATTAAATACAAACGCCTTTTTTCGCCACCGCTGAGTTTATTTACTTGGCTGTAGTGCATTTTGGCATCGAACAAAAAATATTCGAGAAATTGCAAAGCACTCATTATCCGACCATTGCCTAAAGTAATGGATTCCGAAATATCTTTAATCACTTCAATAACTTTTTTGCCTTCGTCAATTTTTATTCCACCTTGCTTGTAATAGCCAAAAACAACTGTTTCTCCCTTTTCAATATGTCCGGAATCGGCTATTAAATTTTCTGTAATTAAATTCAAAAAAGTAGTTTTACCCGACCCATTGTTTCCCACAATTCCAATTTTCTCGAAACGTGAAAATTTATATGAAAAATCATCTACAATTTTTAAATCGTCAAAAGATTTTGAAATATTGTACAATTCGAGAATTTTTTTACCCAAACGTCTGGTTTGAATTTCCATTTCCATTTTTTGTTGGGTCAAAAAATTAGAAGCTTTTTCTTTGAGTTTTTCAAAATTATCCACTCTGTATTTGGCTTTCGTTCCGCGAGCTTGAGGCATTCGTTTAATCCACTCCAACTCGGTACGCATTAAGTTTTGAGCTTTTAACACATTGGCATTGTGCGAATTAATTCGTTCCTCGCGTTTTTCAAGAAAAAAAGAATAATTTCCTTTATATTGAAAAACCGTATTGTTGTCAATTTCAATGATTTGATTGCAAACACGGTCGAGAAAATAACGGTCGTGAGTAACCATTAAAAGCGTACTTTTGGTTTTTTGCATGTAGCGTTCGAGCCACTCAATCATCTCTAAATCAAGGTGATTGGTTGGTTCATCTAAAATCAATAAATCCGGTTCGTTAATCAAAAGATTTGCCATTGCTACTCGCTTTTTTTGTCCACCCGAAAGTTGCCCGACAATTTGGTCTAAATCATTGATTTTTAGCTGAGTAAGAATTTGTTTTATTTGCAATTCGTAATCCCAAGCCTTATAAAAATCCATAAGTTCTATGTTTTTTTGCAAAAGCTCTTCGTTGCCCAAATGAAGAGCATTTTCATAGTTTTTTATGGTTTCAATAATTTTATTTGAAGAAGAAAAAACTTGTTCCATAACCGTTTTTTGTTCATCAACTATCGGATTTTGCTCTAAATAACCGATTGAAATGTCGTTTTTTTGCGAAATATTTCCGCTATCGGCAGTATCTTTGCCCGTAATTATATTCAGCAGAGAAGTTTTTCCCGTTCCGTTTTTAGCTATCAACGCTATTTTTTCATCTTTGTTAATTCCGAAGGTAATGTCTTGAAAAAGAACTTGTTCACCATACGATTTGGTTAATTTTTCTACTTGTAAATAGCTAATCATAAATTTATGGAAATTGAATATTTTTATTTTTTTTACAAAAGTAATATAATTTTTTAGTAAAAAAAACAAAATTCGATGGTGTCTGTTCTTTATTGGTACAATTTTTAATTCATTGATAATCAAACAAATAAATAAAAATTTTAAAAATGTATATTGCTGATTATCAATACTTTTTATTTTATCTCAATAAAAATACAATACTATCTTTTTTTCCGGCAGCATTGGAAATAACCGCAGCTTAGCCCGAACAAATAATTACTTTGGTTTCTTTTTTATAAAGAACCCAAAAATATAAATATTCAAAAAAAATTATTAAAAAAGCATATAAATTATTTGTAAAATAAAAATACATTGCTATTTTTGCAACTGAAAAAATAAAGTAATATGGTATAAAAAATTTTAGAATTTTTTGGCATGGCAAAAAAGAAAAAAGCAACTCCATTTGTATCAAAGCAAGTGCTTGAAACAAAGCATAGAATAGATTTTTTAAATAAAATAATAAAAATTATAAATGCTGTTACGGAAAAAAAAATAGCACATTTATTA
>DYNA01000172.1:5527-8452 GCA_020721325.1 Paludibacter propionicigenes | reverse complement strand
ATTAATTAATTACCTATTGAAAATTATCAATACTAATTTTCAATAGGAAGTTATATTCAAATCTTTGCCTTTATCAAATTCGTTTATACTACTTAAAAATTCAACTAAAATTATTCTTCTCAATTATTTTTGCCACTTATTCTTGTCAATATTTCACTTTTATAAACATTAAACTGACAAAAATTCAGTTTTCTATATGTTTTTTGTCATAAAAAATAAAAATATCAAAAAAAGGAAATCTTAATAAAAAGTGATTAGTTGTTAATTTACAGACTTTTATGTAAATTTTGATAAAAAAGAATAGAAAAAAGAGTCTGAAAAAATAGCAGTTGGCACAAAATATGACAAACTAAAGCTAAAAAACAGTAAACTCATTCACTAATAATAAAAAAATACGAACGATGAACATAAAACCATTAGGCAATAGAGTGCTTATTGAAGTAAAAGAAGCCGAAACAAAAACCGTTTCGGGCATTATTATTCCCGATTCTGCTAAAGAAAAACAGCCCAGAGGCACAGTTGTAGCCATTGGCACTGACCAAAAAATTGAAGTAAAAGTTGGCGACATGGTCATTTACACTAAATTTGCTGCCAACGAAATCAATGTTGATGGCAAAGATTATGTGATTGTAAAAAGCGAAGACATCATGGCAATTTTATAATTTCTTTAAAATTTTTAATTTCTTTTTTTAAAAAAAACAATAAAATTTTATATAAAAAAATGGCAAAAGAAATAAAATTTAATATCGAGGCACGCGACCTCTTAAAAAAAGGCGTTGACCAATTGGCAAATGCCGTAAAAATTACTTTGGGACCGAAAGGACGCAACGTGGTGATTGAAAAAAAATTCGGCGCACCACAAATAACCAAAGACGGTGTAACCGTAGCCCGCGAAATAGAATTGAAAGACAAATTTGAGAACATGGGCGCGCAAATGGTGAAAGAAGTAGCTTCTAAAACCAACGACGATGCCGGTGATGGAACTACAACTGCCACTGTTTTGGCGCAAGCCATAATTACAGTTGGTTTGAAAAACGTTACTGCCGGCGCAAACCCAATGGATTTGAAACGCGGCATTAACAAAGCCGTTGCCAAAGTAGTTGAAAGCATTCGCTCGCAAGCTCAACCCATTGAAGACAACAAAAAAATAGAGCAAGTTGCAAAAATTTCGGCTAACAACGACAGCGAAATCGGTGCTTTGATAGCCGAAGCGATGGAAAAAGTGAAAAAAGAAGGCGTTATTACGGTTGAAGAAGCCAAAGGAACGGACACTCACGTGGACATAGTAGAAGGTATGCAATTTGACCGTGGTTACATTTCACCTTATTTTGTTACCGATAGCGAAAAAATGCAAGCAGTTTTCAACAGTCCGCTTATTTTAATTTACGACAAAAAAATTTCGCGCATGCAAGAGTTACTTCCAGTGCTTGAGCCAATTGCTCAATCGGGTCGTCCGCTTGTGATTGTAGCCGAAGATGTGGACAGCGAAGCTTTAGCTACATTGGTAGTGAACAAGTTACGCGGTGCATTGAAAATAGCAGCCGTAAAAGCACCCGGTTTTGGCGACCGCCGCAAAGAAATGCTCGAAGACATTGCCATTTTGACCGGAGGCGTGGTTATTTCGGAAGAAAAAGGCTTAACCCTTGAAGGTGCAACCCTCGATATGTGCGGAAACGCCGAAAAAATGGTTATTGACAAAGAAAATACCACCATTGTAAACGGTGCTGGCGAAAAAGAAGCCATTGACGCTCGCGTAGCTCAAATCAAAGCTCAAATGGCGAATGCTTCTTCGGATTACGACCGCGAAAAATTGCAAGAACGCTTGGCAAAACTTGCCGGAGGCGTAGCCGTTCTTTACGTTGGCGCAGCCACTGAAGTGGAAATGAAAGAGAAAAAAGACCGCGTAGAAGACGCTTTGAGCGCAACTCGTGCTGCCATTGAAGAAGGAATTGTTCCCGGCGGAGGTGTAGCTTACATTCGTGCCATAAAATCGCTCGATAAAGTGGTAACCGACAACGCCGACGAAAAAACCGGCGTGGACATTTTAAGACGTGCCATCGAAGAGCCACTTCGCCAAATTGTTGCCAATGCAGGTTTGGAAGGTTCAGTGATTGTGGAAAGAGTGAAAAATGAAAAAGGCAGCTTCGGATACAATGCACGCACCGACAAATACGAAAATTTGTACCGTTCGGGCGTTATTGACCCAGCCAAAGTAACTCGCGTAGCACTCGAAAATGCCGCTTCCATTGCCGCAATGTTCTTAACTACCGAATGCGTTTTAGTGGATACTCAAGAAGAAAACGTAAGCGCAATGCCTCCTCAAATGGGCGGAATGGGCGGAATGATGTAATTTTTGAGAAAGTAATTTGATAATTTCGGTAATTTGTTTTTTATTTTATGTTTTCACAAAAAAATAAAAAGCAAATTACCGTTTTTTTTTTTTATAAAAATTAAAATTTATTTTTTTTCAAAAAAAGAAAATAAAATACCGCTTTTTTTACATAAAAACTAAAACATATTTTAAAAAAAAATTGTGTTTTTGCAAAAAAGAAGAAAAAAAACAAATTACCGCTTTTTTTTCATAAAAATTAAAATCGCGTTTTTTAAATTTTATTTTTTTTTACAAAAAAAAGAAAAATAAATTACCGCTTTTTTTATATCATTTTCATTCAACTTAAGATTTCAATTTTTTAAAATTTGAGTGAAAAAAATCAATACTTACAAACAATCAACTCACTAATAACCAGTTTAATCAAGTGCTTTTTTAAGGATTTCGCAAGTTTCAATAATTTCGTCTTCCGTAATAATCAAAGGCGGAGCAATTCTAAAATAATTGTCGCAAAAAATAAACCAATCGAAAACAACGCCCAATTCGATGCTATTTTTTAAAGTTTGAAGAACTTTATCAAAATTTTCCAATTCTAT
>DYNA01000172.1:0-5427 GCA_020721325.1 Paludibacter propionicigenes | reverse complement strand
GGCATTCCGCCTCCCAAACCTTTTGCAAGTGTCAGAATATCAGGAACAACATTGAACTGCTCAAAAGCAAATAAACTTCCCGTGCGCCCAAAACCGACCTGAATTTCGTCAAAAATTAACAATGCACCCATTTCCGTACATTTTTTTCTGAGCTTTCGCAAAAAATGATTTTCAGGCAAAATAATTCCGGCTTCCGCCTGAATGGGTTCAACGATTACACAAGCCGTTCGCCGGCTAATTTGCTCTAAATCAAGTTCATTGTTAAATTCCAAAAACCGAACATCGGGCAAAAGCGGACGGAAAGAATTTTTAAAATCCTCCTGCCCCATGATGCTCAATGCGCCGTGTGTGCTGCCATGATAAGCATTTTTGAAAGCCACAATTTCACTTCGCCGAGTGTAACGTTTGGCTAATTTCAATGCACCTTCGTTGGCTTCGCTGCCCGAATTAACCAGATAAACTGAATTTAAATTTTTCGGTAAAACTTCTGTCAAAAGTTTAGCCAATTGCACTTGCGGGCTTTGAATGTATTCGCCATAAACCATTAAGTGCATATATTTATCTAACTGATTTTTAACGGCTTGAACCACTTTTGGGTTTCTATGCCCCACATTGCTTACCGACACGCCCGAAATCAAATCAATGTAGCGTTTTCCGGTGGTGTCGTACAAATAAATTCCTTCGGCTCGCTCTATTTCCAAAGCCATAGGCGAATCAGATGTTTGACCGATATGCTGAAAAAATAATTGTCGTTCGTTCATGGTTTATAAAATTTTAGGATTATTTTTTTTAGAAAAAAAATGCAAATAGTGTAAATGTCTTATTTTCAATACATTAAAACAAAGAAACAAATTTAATTATTTTAAAAAAAATTATTCGTTTTTATCATAAAAAAACTAAAATTTCTAAAATATAAAAACCAAATGGTATAAAACAAAAAAAGCAACTCGATGTGAGTTGCTTTTGCGCTCCTTCAAGGACTTGAACCTTGGACCCTCTGATTAACAGTCAGATGCTCTAACCGACTGAGCTAAAGAAGCTTTATATATGTTTTAAATATCCTTTTGTTTTTTGCGTTGCAAAGATAAAACTCTTTTTTAATTGTGCAAAAAAAAATTTCATTTTTTTTCAAAAAAAAAATTGTATTTTCTTTAATTCATTGTTATTCAGCAAAATATTTTTAATTTTTTTTTTGAAAAAAAAATGAAAAAATAAAAATTCTTAAAAAAAAAGATAAAAAAAGCTATTTTTCATCTTGCTTGGGTGTCTGTTTTAAAACGACCCATTGAAATTCGCCCACTTTGAAACGTTGTTTAACTGTTCCATGAACTTTAATGATTTCGCCCTCTTTGGGCAATTCATTTTCAGTAACCACCCGCAAAGTTTTGCCAGAATTGTCGTTAATAAAGTAATATTTGGCTATTACAATGTTCGTTGGACTTTCAACTTTGCCTTTAATTGTAACTTCTTTTTGGTCGTATTTATCTATTTCGGAAAAAATTGTTTTAATTTTAACCGTGCAAGAGCTTAAAAATAGACTCAAAATCAATATTGAAAATACTTTTTTTAACATTTTTTAATAAAATTAGAATGAGTTAAAATTTTAATAAGCTTGTTTTTAAAATGATTTTTTTTTTGCAAAAAAAACTTTAAATAATTGTTTTTCATTACATAAACTATTTTTTGTTCAAAAGAAAAATGCAAAATTTTTGCTTCAAACAATTTCCATAAATAATAACTTTAAAAAGATTATTTTTAGTATTTTGAACTTAAATGATTGCAATTTCTAACATTTGTATTATCTTTACGCACTATAATTTTTTAGTTCATAAAATTTAAAAAAAATTGGATATACAAGTTTTAATTCCATTTGTACTCTATTTTGTTCTTTTGATAGCTATTGGATTGTATTCCAGCAAGTTTTCATCAAAAGGCATTTCAGAGTTTTTTTTAGGAGGTAGAAAACTCAATAAATTTGTAGTGGCACTTTCGGCAGTAGTTTCAGGTAGAAGTGCATGGCTTTTACTGGGTTTTACCGGTTTAACTTACATGATTGGGTTGGCTGCCGTGTGGTCGGTTGTTGGTTACATTTTAGTTGAATTTTTATTGTTCTTAATCTACGCTCCTAAAATTAGAGATTTTACCGAAAAAAATGAATGTATAACTATACCGGATTTTTTTGAAGCTCGCTTTAACGATAAATCGGGTATTTTGCGAATAACTTTAGTGGTTATTTTTCTAATTTTTATGGTTACGTACATTGCAGCTCAATTTGTAGCCGGTGGAAAAGCATTCTTTGCCTATTTTGAGTTGAATGAAAATATCGGTTTGATAATAACAGCATCTATTGTATTGATTTATACTATTTTAGGTGGATTTTTGGCAGTCAGTTTAACCGATGTGGTACAAGCTTTTTTTATGCTGTTCATTTTGGTTTTATTGCCAGTAGTAGGAATAATTGACGCAGGAGGTTTAAGTGTGATTACCAATGAGTTAGAGGCTTTGCCGCAAATTCATTCGGGAGCTTTGGTAGCGCACTCCGAAGGCACGCTGCTTAGTCCGTTTGCATTAAGTTTTTCGGCATTTATTGGTGGTTTGGGAATAGGCTTGGGTTCGCCCGGAAGCCCGCATGTAATCGTGCGTTATATGTCAATAAAAGACCCAAAACAGTTTACTTGGACTGCTATTGTAGGCACTTTGTGGAATATTGTTTTAGCCGGAGGAGCTTTATTTATCGGATTAATCGGTCGAGCTTATTTTACAGAACTCTCCTTATTGCCAAATACCGACCCTGAAAACATTTATATTTCTTTGGCAGAGAGATTATTAATGCCTATTTCGCCTCTGTTGATGGGATTTCTTTTGGCATCAATTTTTGCAGCCATCATGTCCACAGCCGATAGTCAATTATTGGTTGCCGCATCGAGCGTAGTACGCGATATTTACCAAAAAAGACTCAGACGCAACAAGGAATTAACTCAAAGTAAATTAACCGCTTACAGCCGATTGGTTGTAACTCTTATTGTAATTTTGGCAGTTGTTTTAGGAATTATTGTAGAAGATTTGGTTTTCTGGTTTGTGCTATTTGCATGGGCTGGCTTAGGAGCTTCTTTAGGACCAACTTCAATTTTAGCATTGTTTTGGCAACGCACAACCAAATGGGGCGTTTTTGCCGGTTTACTTTCAGGCACACTTTCTGTTTTTATCTGGAAACTGATACCTTTTCTTAACCAATTGATCTATGAACTTGTTCCTGCATTTATTATTTCTACTCTCTTTACTGTCGTGGTTAGTTTACTTACTAAAAATGACCAACAATATAAAGAAATTGAAATATCTGAAATTTCAGTTGATAATATTCACGAAATGACCAATATGAGCGATATGTTAATCAATTCGGACGAAAAATAATTGATAACTCGTATTGAAAATTATTTAAACTTACCCAATTTAGAGTATGTAAATATTACTTTTTGAAATTTTAATATCAAAAAATTATATCGTATAAAACTCAAAATGAAAAAAATAGCTATTGTATTAGGTGCAAGCGGTTTAACCGGAAATTTGGTTTTGGAAAATCTTTTAAAAGATGAAAACTACCAAGAAATTAAGCTTTTTTCGCGAAAAGCGATGCCTTTAAAAAATCCAAAAGTAACTGAATATCTGGGAGATATAACTCAGTTAAAAACATTTGAAAAAGATTTCAACGCCCATGAGGTTTATTGCTGCATAGGCACAACTGCCAAAAAAACACCCGACCAAGATTTGTATCATCAAATTGATTTTGGCATTCCGGTAGAAGCGGCTAAATTATGCAAAAAAAATAAAATCGACACTTTTTTAGTGGTTTCGGCAATAGGCGCAAATGCCAAGAGTTCAATATTTTACAACCGAACCAAGGGCGAAATGGAACAAGCCGTTTTAGAACAAAACATTCCAAATACTTACATTTTGCGTCCCTCTTTGATTATAGGAAAACGCAATGAAACCCGTTTTGCAGAAAAAATAGCTTTGTATCTTTTTAAATTCTTCAATCCGCTTTTTTTTGGTAAGTATAAGAAATACAGAGCTATAGAAGCATCAGCAATTGCAAAATCGATGATAAAATTGGCTAACGAAAAACCAAAAATTAAGATTTTAGAATCCAATGAAATTTATAATTGGGCTGTGAAATAATAAAAAAATAAATAGGTATTTTTTAGCATTTTCAAAATTTAATTTTTTAAAGAATAAAAACCTTTTTCGATTTAAAGAATAATTTTCTTTTTGTTTTTTTTACAAAAATAAAAAATTCCTTTTTTTGATGTTCCGAAAACTCATTCAATAAAGTTCGTGCTTTTGAAAAATTACCTAAATTGCGCTCAATTTCAACCAAAAAACATAAATTTTGTTCTTTATTTTCAACAATTAACAATTCCGATAGTTTTTTCAAGTTTGAAATATAACTATTTTTATTTTGATAAAAAAACCGGATATTTTTATTTTTTTGTTTTAAATGATTTTTCAAAAATTTTAAATGAAAAATTCCATTGATTGAAAAAATTTTAAAAAAGTGCTTTAAAATCAAATTCTCAGAAGTGTATTTCAAATCGTTGAACAATTGCCAAAGCTTTATGCGTATATCTATTTCAATAGCTTGATTAATAGGTATTTCTAAAACGTTTAAAGCATCTTTTATCATCAAAATAGGAAAATTGAACCAATATTCGGGAGGAGGATAATCAAGTGAAGGAATTTCAAAATTTTTCAAATTAGTTTTCGGGTATTTTTTATAAAAAGCAGCTAAGATTTGTTTTTGTTCCTTATTCAACTCATTTTCAGGCATATTGAGCCAAAAATTAGGTACAAGCAAACTCTTCTGTGGAAAAAAGAAATTTCCACATTTACGGCATTTTGTAAATGGAAATTGCATTGAAAAGTAAATTTCATCGCCGTAGTATTTTCCATCGGAGCGCAAATTTACTTTGCCGTTGAAGGTATATGAAAGTAAATTTGTGTGAGTAAACCACTCTCTACAATGCTCACATTCAACATATTGCAATATTAGTTGCATGTTTTTTTTTAATGATTCATTTTACCGTTTCTACAAAGTTTTGCAAATCGAAAAACGAACTGGTTTAATGAAACTTCTTAATTTTGCTATTTATTTGGATTTCAAAGATAAATATAAATTTTCATTTTTTAAGAAAAAAAGATTTTTTTGAAAATTCATTTTTCGGATTACTATTTCAATGTGCTGTTTTTTTTGAAAAAAATGAAAAATTTTTAAAAAAACAGCCATTGAAACATTTGATTTACAATGCTTTACGGAAGTAAAGGAATGAGTTGTTCAAAAGATACGTATTTAAAATTTTGAGGTTTTAACGTATCGGCATTGTAATTAAATCCATCTTGAAAAACCATAATTCCTTTCGGATATTGAGGTAA
>DYNA01000171.1:4576-8497 GCA_020721325.1 Paludibacter propionicigenes | reverse complement strand
ATTTTAATCAGTTGAATGATTTAAGGACAAACGATGAGATTTATGGTACTATCGGGCGAGACTATGCAAGCAGACCCAATGCTGCGCTTAATATTTCTACTGCAAATGCACTCAAAAGCATTCAAAACTATATGAAATTCATTAGAGAAAATGCACTTAAAAATGGTTGTGTCATTCCAAAAGCAATAGAAGAAAGTTTAAAATAAAAAAATAGAACTAATTCAAAAAAAAAACAAATTTTAAAAACAAATTTTAAAAACAAAATTATGAAAACAATTATTTTTTATTTAATGGCATTGATTAGTATATTACTCATTGGTTGTGTAAAAGATGGTACTGAAACCTTTATTTTGCCTCCATTGTACGATTCAATTAGTACTAAAGATGCTTCAAGGTTGCAAAACGCACTAAATATACCAAACAGCCATTCTGTTAGTGGGAATATGCCTTCAACTGCCGGATCTGGTATATTTTTAACCAATGGACAGCCTACAGTAACAATTAATTCGGGAGGGAATTTAATTGTTCCTATATTGTATAATTCAGTTTCGCAAATTCAATCTGTATTTTTTCAAATTATAGGTGCTGATGGTACTTACTATCAAATTAAACCTGTAATTGTACAAGGAACTGATGGGTATGCTTATTTTATTGTCCAACTTCCGGATATATTACAATCTGGAAATTTTCAATTTTCATATGCTATCGCTGATACACAGGGGAATGTTAGTAATTATATTCAAATTTCTGTAGAAGTATTGTCGGAACTGCTAAATTGTTCAAACGCTTATGTTACTGGTGAAAGTGGTTTAACTTTTACTACCTTATATATGGGGGCTGAAAGTGGTCTTGTTGAAATTTTTTATAATACTTATAGCGTACCCGACCGTATAGATGTTTATCAAAATAATTATTGGCTTACCGGAACTGGGACAAATCCCAATGCTCCTATTCCGCCTATGTGCGATTGTGATTACGTTTTACCCGGCTTTGTGGGGCGAAGTGGAATGCTATCATTTAATTATGTTCCTAACGAACAACGTACAATAACTGTTATAGTTAGCGGTTGTTTAAATGGTGGTACTTTTTGGGAATGGAATTTAGTTACTGCTCCCGGTTGTGATTAATTTCTAATTTTTTTTCAAAATAATAATTGTTGTGTAAAACAAAAAATATTGTGTCTTATGAAAAGAAAACTTATTATATTATTTATTTTATTTCTGAATTCTATTTTTTTCAGGCTATATGCACAAGATATGCTTCCGCTGTTTTCGAAGGAATATTTTATTTCTAATTCCTCTATCGGGTTAAAAATAGGCTTAAATAGAACATACATGAAATATACTGATGACTTATATGCCGATTATAAGTTGTCTCCTACTTGGACAAAACTGTTTGGAATAGCAGGAGATTTTAAAATTAATGAACGTTTATCGTTTAAACCAGATATGATTTTTATTGGTAAAGGTTTGACGATTGAAGATGATATTGATTATAAAATAAATTCAAAATATTTTGAATTAGGATTACCTTTTGCTTATCATCTAAAACCTTTTTCTCAAATACAGCCTTATTTATTAGTGGGTACATATTTAGGAGTAGTACGCAAAGGAACTATCGAATATAACAATGACGAAATTGATATCAATACTGCGAATATCAAAGGAACTGATATTGGTTTACGATTAGGAATAGGAGGAAAATACGAACTCCAAACTCCTAAAACAAATTTAATTCTTTGTGCTGAAATAGCTTACGATTACGGTTTCGCTGATACTTGGTCTAAAATGGAACACAACAGAGAAGCAATCGGTCTGAATATGGAACCTTATAAAATTATCGGAAAAAGGAAAAATAGAGGAATTCAAGTATCTTTTTCTCTGCTTATTCCTCTTAATGCTTTAAAAAAACAAGAAGAACCTGAAATTGTTTTAGTAGAAGAGGTTATTGAAGAAGTAGTAATAATTGAAGAAGTGAAACCGTGTTACTCTATTGAAGAAATTAATCAGATGATAGTAGAAGGTAAATCAATTACCGATAAAAAAATTTGTATGATGAACATTAATTTTGAAACGAATAAAGCCATTATTAAAGAAGGCTCTAAACAATTTCTTGATGGTGTTGTTATTATGCTGGAAAACAATCCGAGTATGCAATTAAAAATTAATGGGCATACCGATAGTGAAGGTTCTGATGAATATAATTTAGAGCTTTCAAAAAAACGTGCGCAAGCTGTTGTAAATTATCTTATTTTAAAAGGTATAAGACAAGATAGGTTACAATCAGAAGGTTTTGGCGAAACAAAACCCATCGACACCAATGAAACAGAAGAAGGCAGATTAAAAAATCGCAGAGTAGAATTTGAAATAATCAATGAATAAAATTGTTTTTTTCAAAAAAACGTTGCGTAGTAAAATAAGTGAATAAGGTTGATTTTCAAACCTTTATTCACTTAACTAAAAAACTCAAATTAAAAACCTCATACTATAAATTGGTAATATTAATTTTAAAACTAAAAAATCATGAAAAAAATCAAATTTATTTTGGTGGTATGTTTAATTACCTTATTATCTTTTTCGATTCAAGCTCAAAACATTACGAGCTGGGAAATAAAATGGGATTTTTACAATGCCCGACACGAAGGTTTAATGATTCTTTCCGGTGGCATCGGAACTTTTCGCGTCAAAGTAATCAATCGAAGCACCGGCAACTTAGTAGATATTATTGACCAGTACGTTACCACCAGAACCGTGCGCGATGGTGTTGTATTGAATTGTTATTCACCCACTTCTCATTATGGAAGTAGCTACTCTGCCGATAATTTTAAAATTTTCAACAACGGCTACATGTATATGATGGACGATGCCGGAAATTGGTCTTCTCAAATTGGCATGAGGCAAATAACCGAAATGTACGACCTAATGAATATGAAACAAAAATATGGTTTGTAATGTTTTGGAAAAGTCTAAAAAATAGGAAAACTATCGTATCAAATTGCTGATAAACAGCTTTTTAATCGTTAATTTATCGCATTTTATAAGCAATTGATACGATGACTAATTAATATTTTAGTAAATTATTATAATTTTTTATTCAATTTTTTATTTTTAATTTTTCACTTTTCATTTATTTAATACAATAACATTATGAAAAAACAATTTTTACTTTTAGTAGCCTTTATGTTTTTGGGCATTGTGATAAAAGCACAAGTAAATAAAACAATTGAGTGTACAGCAGGTAACTTATCTACACTTCTAACAGAGACTGAAAAAAGTACAGTAACCGACTTGGTAGTTACCGGAACTATGGATGCTCGTGATTTTTATACACTCAGAGACATGAGTGTATCTAATGCATTATGTGTTTTGGATTTAACTGCTGTTACCGTTGCTACTTATACCGGCACGGGAGGAACTGCAAGTACCAGCTCTACATTTTATCCGGCAAATGAAATACCCAAAGATGCTTTTTATGAATATACTAATTCAAAACTAACATCAATAAACCTACCTAATTCGGTTACATCGATTGGTGAAAGGGCTTTTTACTATTGTTATTATTTAACCTCAATAACCATTCCTAATTCGGTTACATCAATTGGTGCTTATGCTTTTTACAATTGTAATGCTTTAACCTCGATTTTAGTAGATAACGATAATATGTATTATTCGAGTTTAGATGGTGTATTGTTCAATAAAGCAAAAACGGAATTAATACAATGTCCGGGTGCTAAAAAAGGCGCATATAGTATTCCTAATTCGGTTACATCAATAGGAAATAGTGCTTTTAATAATTGTGATGATTTATCAGGAATTTTAACTATTCCTAATTCGGTTACATCAATAGGAAATAGTGCTTTTTATAATTGTGATTTTCAGTCAGTAACTATTTTATCTACCAACTTAATGATTGGTGAAAGAG
>DYNA01000171.1:0-4476 GCA_020721325.1 Paludibacter propionicigenes | reverse complement strand
TGTGATTTTCAGTCAGTAACTATTTTATCTACCAACTTAATGATTGGTGAAAGAGCTTTTGCATCAACTGAATCGGCATATACTGAAGAGGCTTTATCTGTAATAAAAGTATATACTGCACCGGAGAATTTAATTACTGCGATAGATGCATTTGGCACAAATTCAACGCTAACCACCAGTGGAACACTTTATGTACCGCAAGGCATGAAAAGTGCTTACCTTCTGGCTGCGGGTTGGAACAAAATAAAAAATATTTCGGAATATTCTACAACGCCCACGCTAAGTACTTCGGTAAGAATAACTATTCCAGCTACTGCAAACAACTCTATTTCAATGGATATAGCTTCCAATTCTAACTGGACAGCAAGCAGCACTGCCGGCTGGCTTACGGTAAATCCGGCTTCGGGCTACGGAAACGGAAGTGTGTCCATTTCGGCTGCCCAAAACAGCTCTTCAAGCCCAAGAACTGCCACCATAAGCGTTTCCGGCAACGGACTTTCGCCTCAAAATCTGATTATTACACAAGAATTGGGCACAACTGGAAAAGCTACAATCGAAAATACCAACATTTCAATTTTTCCGAATCCCGCAAGTTTAGTATTGTTCATAAACGGATTTACCGAAGATGCCACAGTAACTATTTTCGATATAAACGGAAAAACAGTAGTAAACAAACCGCTTTTCGACAATCAAATTGATATAAGTAATTTAGTGAATGGTATTTACAATATTCAGGTTTCCGACAACAATGGAATTTTTACCGATAAATTTGTAAAAAATTAAAACTGTACCTCAAATCCGCAACTATTCAAACAATTGATTCGATGACTTGCGGATTTGAGATTATATCAAAAAAAAATCTAAACTAAATTTTTAGAAATACAATCATAGTAATTTGTCAAATCATAAAAAAAATGAAATAGTATGAAAACAAAAATCCTACTAATTACGATTCTGTTTTTATTTTCCCAAACAGATATAATAGCACAAAGTGCATGGGAAATGTGGTTTACGCTCAATTATTAAAAAACTTTTTTTTATTTTTTTGAATTTTAAAAATAAAAATTTTCAAATCATTGATTTTCAAATAATTAAAAATATTTTTTCTTTTTTTTAAACAAAATAAAAATAAAAATTTTCAAATCATTGATTTTCAAATAATTAAAAATATTTTATTCTTTTTTTCAAAAAAAAAATTTAAAAAAATTCATTTTAAAAAAAAATCTCTCGCCAGACCGCAAAAAAACGGTCTGACGAGAAACAAACCGATTTATCACGCAAAAACAAAAATCAAAAACTAAAATATCGACAATTCATTTTCATTCGATTTTGAAAATCGTTGAAATGCAAATTGTGAATATTTTTTTATAAATAATTAAATCAATTCTAAAAAAAAAAATCAAATCCCATGAAATCAAAACAATTTTTTATTTTATTTTTAGCTATTGTGCTGAGCTTCAATGCAAAAGCACAGTTCAAAATAGACTCTACAGTCTGGAAAAAAGCAAAAGAGGGCAAATATATTAAAGATGAGGCAATTGTTAATTCTCATGAAGAGGGGCAAGTGGTTTATAGAACTAAGCAATTTATGATTACCAAACTTGAAATATTTACTTCGCAATTTCTAATGTCGTTTTCAAAGGATAATGGAGAGTATTCTTTTTGGATAAAATATGCTGCCGAAATTAGCGATATACATAAAGACAGTATTTACAGCGTTTTATTTGTTTTTACAGATGGCTCAGAATTGGAATTTCCAAAAAAAATAAACTGTTCAAAAACTACATATAGCACTTGGACACATTACGTTATTTACACAAAAATCAGCCCAGAAGAAATAGAACTTTTTGCAAAAAAGCGTTTACTTGCAGTTAAATTCAATGTAGAGAGCGATAAAAGAAATCACAGCGCAACTATTCCCAATAATAGAAGTATAGAATTAGCGCAAATGGTGCATTATTTTCTTACAAAAGAAAAATTAACCACCGAATCGATATTGAAAGTTTTTGATGAAAATCAAAAAGTTGAAAAGTATGTAAACAATGCTTGGAATTTTTAATTATTATAAAAAAATAGAACTTTAAAATCTAAAACAATGAAAAAATACATCTTTTTTACCTTAATTTTTACCTTTTTGCTCAATTTTACCAATTTTGCACAAAGAAAAAGAATTGATTCGTTAATTACTGAATATCAACGAAATTCTATCTATTCAGTGGTTATTGAACACCCGGGATATATGTTTGGCGAAGAAATTAAACAAGAGTTTTTTAAAATTCCTGTTTCCGACAAATACAACGACCACAATCTTTCGGTGCGTAATTTTTTATCGAACAACGAAGACGACCAGAACGAAAATATTCAAGCCTTTCTCAATCGAAATTATGTGTCGAAAAGAGTGGTTGCTCGCTGGTTTAACCGAGAAATGGCAACCGGAGCTTGCGATATGAATTTGATACAAACTCGCGGCAACTACGATGCCAGCATTATGGATTACAATGTAGCGAAACAAACTGCCAGAGGTTCTGTTATTCTTGCCGATGCCGGAGAACAATTACTCAACAACACTTTTGTAATCGTAAACGACATTTCTTATATTGATAAAGAAAAAAGAGCTAAAAAAACAGGGGTAATTTTTAGTGCCATTGCTCAAACCTCGCAAACTGTAGCTGAAACCTCACAAAATAATGATACCAAAGAACTTAGTCAATCCATTGCCGATTTATCGAACACAATTTCTGATATTTCGGATTTAATTGCCGGATTTACCGTTAATATCACTTCGTATTTATACCAATTGGAATGGAACGAGGAGAATGCAGCCATTTTTTATAACAATTATTATTTTGCGAAAGGTGAAAAAAACGAAGCTAAAAAAAGAGCTTTTGAAAACGATTCTAACTTTTTTAGTCTCAAATATGTTGGAAAATACACCGTAAAAAGCAGTAAAACAGTGCTTCGCGGTACGCAATCGAACGAAGATGTTATTCGCAAAGTTTGCGCCCGCGCCCTCGACGAAAATATTGTGGGTTTGCAACGAAAATTTGAGGCTTTCAAAATAAAATCGCCCATTATTGTCAATGGCGATAGCATTTCTTCGCCTATTGGCATGAAAGAAGGAATTACTTTTGCCTCTAAATTTGAAGTTTTGGAAAAAATTCAAGACGAAAATGGTAAAACGCATTACAAACGGGTAGGAATTGTAAAACCGATTGCTTATAAAATTTGGGACAACCGCTACATGGCAATGGAAGAAGAAGCCGAAAATGCCAATTTGCAATTTACCCAATTCAAAGTTGTAAGCGGAAAAGACTTTTATTCCGGCATGATGATTCGAGAATTGAAATAATCCAATATTTTATAGAGATGCACATTTATAAATTTTTGAAATATTTCAGTTTTTTACAAAAAAAGCAGTTTTTTTTTTAAAAATCTCTTTTTTATAAAATAAAAAACGTTCGGATTTTACAATTTTTCTATTTAAAATATTCAATTTCAGGTTTTTATAAAAATTGTGAAATCCGAACAACTTTTTTTTGGTTACTGCTTAAAACAAGACTAAATTTGTAGTACAAAAAATTTTAAAAAAGTCGAAAACCGAAAAGATTTAACAATTTTTTTTTAAAATATTTCTATAAAAAATTCATACAAAAATGCGAATTAAATAAATCACTCAATAAAAATAAATTAACATAATTAAAAACAAATTAAATTTATTTCCACATGAAAAAAATGATTAATTATTTAGGTGTAATTCTTCTCATTTCAATTTTTATACCTGCGTGTACTGTAGCCCTAAAAACAAGCGAAGTAATTCGTCCGGTTGAAAAAATTCAAAGTAGTTGGGAAACAATCGGCTCAGTTAGAATAGAAGTTGTTTCTATAAATGATAACACGATACCCTACGACAAACTTTTAGCCAAAGCACACGAAAAATATGGCGAAGGTGTTGATGTTATAGAAATAAAAAAAGAAAAAATACCTCTTTCGGCGAGCGAAAAAAAAGCCCTGTACAAAGAAGAAAAAATAAGCTATACGCACAGAAGTATTTACAATGCAATAGTAATTAAATACTTACCTATCGTTAAAAACGATAAATAGTAAAACGGTAAGCTGCAAAAGACTTTCCTTGCGTCTCGTTTTATGAACATGGAAACGTCTGTTTATCAATGTTTAATGCTTAACGATTAATGCAAAAAAAAATAAAACATTTATCCTTTATCATTAAACATTTTTTTGTATCTTTGTCCCTGTACGCAGGGATACTTTTTTATGTTTTTGTCCCTCCAAACAAGGAAATTTTATGAAAGATATTTTTAAAGAACTGATATTAGATTATCAACTAACGATTCAATGTCGCCAAAGTTAAGCATTAGACTCGGTCAGACCGGACAAGCCGGTCTGACCGTAGTCCTTGCCGTCCGACCGGCTTGTCCGGTCGGACGGCTTTTCGTATTTTCTTAACTAAACGACATT
>DYNA01000035.1 GCA_020721325.1 Paludibacter propionicigenes | reverse complement strand
GCAATTATCGACAAAGAAATAGAATTGGAAGAAGAACGCACGCAAAAAGAAGAAGAACGCCGACAAAAAGAAGAAACCATAACAAAATTAGTTTTAAAAATGGTAAAATACAGAGAATCTGATGAAGAAATTATAAAGGAAACAGGTTTAACACAAGCCGAAATAGATGAAATTAAGAAAAATGTAGTTTAAAATCCATAAATCAACGTATCAATAGTTTAAAAAACAACTTAACTCTGATTAAATTGAAAGTATTTTGCAAACATTGATACGATGAATCTCTGTTCATTAGCTTAGACTTGATAATTTGAGAAATTAAAAAAACTTGCTTAAATTTGTTAAATTGCCTAATTTTTTGCTAAAAACTAAAAAAAAACAATTAAAATCCTTTTTTTAGTATTCAACGAGTGTTTTATTTTTATCAACTGCCAAAAGTTTTGGATTTTGACGCGAATTGAGAAATCCGGCTTCATAAGAAACATTTGCCCTAATGTAGTTGTAAAGACTTTGAACACTTAATTTACGCTCATTAACTCCTAAAGCTTCTCCTTTTAAACCTTTTAACAAATAATAAGTAAATAATCCATGATTTTGTTGAGGAAACGGAACGGAAGTTTCTTGTGTTTCGGAAGAGAAAAATACACTAAAATTAGAATATTTTATCATTTTAGCTAAAAAATCACGACCTGCAATATCTTTACTAACAGCCGAAAAACAGGCATCAAAAAACAAAGTTGCCGAGCGCGGTTTCATATTTCCTATGTTTTCAATAAGTTGGTTTATTCCAATGCCCAAATATTCAGCGTAATAAGGGTCAGTATCGTGTGCTATCAAGTAAGCTTCTTCTATTTGCGGATTTCTATCGGGTGTAGCATGTCCGGCATAATAAATGATGATGTCGGTATTTTCGTCCATGCGCCTACTCAACCAGCCATCGGGCATAAATGCCTTATTAATTTCGGCTTGAGTTGCGTTTTCATTGTCTAAAAAATAAATATTTCTATCGGGAATGCCTAAAACGCTTTTGGCATATTTGAAAAAAATGGTGGCATCGTGTTCGGCAAATTTCGCATCTGTTGCGTATTTATATTTTTCTATTCCTATAACTACAGCTAAAGTATTTTTACCGTTCATTCGAGTAACCGGAATATTGTCATCTACATCGGAAAGGATTTGATAATCGGGAAGAATTTCGGTCGATTCTTCATCATCGGGCGTAATATCGGGTTGCAAAAGAATAGCCCAAACATCTTTCTCGTCAGACTGATAGGATTTGGTATAACCCGCTAAAACTAAATTGTTTTTATGAGTTCGAATAAGACATTTGGCTTCGTCCCATCGAATACCGCCATAGTTTTTAGACCAAACATGTTCGCCCCATTCATTTAAAATTGTAATCTGAATATCGTATCCGCGTGGCAATGAAGCTGTAAAACCGGCAACTGCAATGTCGGAATTATTGAGTTCTATCAGTGAAACGGCAGCATTTCGGTCTTCTTTTCCAAAATATTTTTCCCATAACAATTCTCCTTTGTTATCAGTACGAAGCACCAATGACTCAATACGCTTGCCTTCGTCCAAGGAAGTGTTTCCGGCTAAAATGATGTCGCCATTTTTAGATTCTATTACTTGATAGCCTTCGTCATTGAGTTCGTTTCCAAATATTTTAGACCATAATTTATTGCCATTTGCATCGGTTCGGTATAAAATAATGTCTTTTCTTCTATTTTCGGTGGATTGAGTATAACCGGTAAAAATTAAATCGCCATTTGCAGCTTCCAAAATAGATGAAGCCGACTCGGAATTGTTGCTTCCATAAGTTTTGTCCCAAAGCAATATACCCCAAGCATCGAATCGCAAAATCCATACATCGCTGTCGCCATTTCCTTTAGAATCGGTATTTCCAGCTACAATAAAGCCATTATCGGAAGTTTTGGAAATACTTAAACCATCGTCTATTCCGTTTTCACCAAATTTATAATCCCAAATAAGTTCACCCTCGGCGTTAATGCGTACCAACCATAAATCTTTGTTTCCATTTGTCAAATAATTCGTTGAACCGACAAGGATAAAATCCCCATTTTCGCTTTCGATAACCGAATTAAAAAATTGATTTTTTCCTTTACCAAATTCCTTTTCCCAAATTCCTTTTCCATCGGTATCAAATTTTATTACCAAAGCTTTTGAACTTGAAAAAGAATGATAATCGGGTTTTAAATAATTTGAAGTACTCGAATATCCTGCAAGCAAAAAATTCCCATCGCTGACTTCTATCAAGCAATTGGACTCTTGGTCGCCTACTCCTCCATACGTTTGATGCCATTGGGGCGAATACTGTGCATACAGAGAATTTACCAATAAGATTATTATAATGCTAAATATAGTTCTTTTCAACATAGGTTTTGATTTTAATACCTAATAATTTTAAAAAAATAATTCATTATAATTACACTATTTATTTATTTTATAATAAAAAAATAATACAAAATATGTAAATTAAATTGGCATTATAAATTTTAAATTATTTGGTAAACTTTTAAACTTAGAATACTGATTGATTGATTACAAAGTTAAGAAATATTACGTATAAAAAACAAATTTGTTATAACATTTATTGTAAAAAAAATACAAAATTAAAGTTTTTACGTTTTTTATTTATCTAAAAATAAATTACAAACTTACAGTATTTTATATTCGATTGCACGATTAAAACATGCGAATAGTCTTTGGTATTTGTTTTTACCTGATTTTGAATTTTTCCAAAAAAGAATACCAAAAACTTGAAAAATAAATTAAAATACCATATAACTTTACTTGTTTTTACTTAGTTTGCGAAAATAATTAAAAAGACCGTTATGATTAATGTAATTATATCATTTTTAGGTGTTTTATATAAAAAAAACAGATGCTTTCATTGCATCTGTTTCCTTTTTATAAGCTGTATTGTAGTAAATTTTATCCTATTTTTGACTATAAAACAATTTCATGTATTAATATTTCTTATTTTTTGTACAAAACCTTAAATTTACAAGCTATCGAATCAATTTTTTGAAATGATTTATTGATGTTTCATCATTATTCAATTTCCAAACAAGAGATGCAATGATTCTCAATTCATTAGCAAAAGACTTGTGAATTTAAGGCATAAAATTTCAATTTCATTTTTAAAATTACAATACAAACAAAATTTTGATTGTATTTCTCTGTTTTGCAATTAATTGCTTAAATCGGTTCAATGATTTGGGCTAAAGGGATTTTAATTTTTGTTCCGTCAAAATCGATATAAACCCAACCTTTTATGTAAAATCCTTTTTCGTTGGTAAAAACTTTTTTAAACATACTCAAACCGGTTGCAATGTTTTTAATTTTTGCCGACACATTGAAAAGCGTAGTTTGTTTTTCTTCAAATTTCAACGACTCGTGTTTTTGAGTTGTACCTAAAAGATTTTCCATTTTTTCGTTGTCAAATACCTCAAAATAAAGGCTATCTAAGGTGTAATTCAGTGGAAATCTATTTTCAAATTCAAAATAAATATCCATTTGTGTAAATGTCGGATTAATTTCATTTATTTTCAGTCCTTTTACATGCAAAGCTTCCTTGATTAAATCTCCCGACATATTTTCCATTAAATCAGCCAGTTTAAAATATATTTGGGCATTTTTTGAAATCTTTATACCTAAAGGCGAAATTTGGGCGGTAATATCCATTTCCACTGCAAAACTATCGCTTTGGGTAATCAAATCGATGTTGTTTAGTAGTTTTTTTATATTGATTTCTACCGTATTATTCATTGAACTTATGGATTTAGCTTGAAGTGTAAATTCTTCATTAGCAAAGCCTTTGCCTATTATTTCTTCTTCCATACGAATGATGTATTCCAAGCTTTGAGCCGTTATCGACATCGAATTGGGGTTATCTATTTCGGTGGTCATTTGACTTATTAAAACAGAATCTTTTTTTTCGAGTATTTTTAAATTAGAAATACCAACTATTTTAGGTGTTTTAACACAACCTGTCAATAAAATAAAAAAGATTCCAATTACAAATAATTTGTTTTTCATAAAAAAAAGAATAGAAAATTAAAAAAATAAAAATGGTATATTGTTAAATTCTCCTAAGGTTAGAAAGAAAATAAAAAAAATGAGGTAAACTTTAAATTAGAAAATCAATCGTTATCGAACGAAGTGTCATCGTATTAATTGTTTGCCAAATACTATTGTTTAATAATTAACAAGCTGTTTATTAACCGATTGATACGATGACTTTTGGATTTTATAATTTGTTAAAATCGATTGAATTCATCGGTTCTTTTTTCTGAAAAATCCGAGTTCATTTTATAAACACGGTCTTCCAAATCGGGATTGTAAAATACCAGATTTTTATTAAAAAACAGATAAATCGTAGCTATGTTGGGAATAGAATAAACGATAACACTTAAAATGAATATAATTATGCCTAAAACAATAGCAAGAATAGAAATAGCCATTTCTGAACCTCCCATAAAACCTACGCTTGCGCTAATGGCAATCATAGGAATATAAATAATTTGCATGGAAAAACCTAAAATAAGCTGAACAATAAATAAAACGCCAAAAGTTTTCCACCAATAACCGGAGCTAATGCTAAAACTTTTCCGAATGGCTTCAATGGGATTTGCCCGTTCGTGAACAATAATAAAATCAACATAAGTAAGTGCTATGGCAAAATAAATTGCTCCGATTACAAATAAAAAAAATCCGCCAGCTATAATTAGGGCTTTTAAAATTTGTGCTACAATTAAACTTAAATAAGAACTAAAAGCCAAACTTCTTACTTCATCTTCGGAGAAAAATTTTCCGCCGCGCTGTTGGTAAAGACTTGCGTAACTGTAAATTACAGCCAATGCCATAACGTAACCGAAGCCTATTAGCAAAACAGAAATGGAAATGTAACTCAAATTGTAAGATATTGAGTTAATATCACCAAATCCGGCAGTATTTTTTATCAGCGAATTTATAGCAAAACCCAAAAAAATCATTCCAACCACTATTATCGGAGCAGCAAATTTTAACATCGGAGCCATTAAACCGCTAAAATTGCGAAAGAAAAAATTTAAGGGAGAAGTAATTAAATCACCAAATTCTCTGGGGTGATTAAAACTCAAATTGTCTTCAACATTTTCAATGTACGTCATATTTTTGTAATTTTTAAAAATTTGTTTGTCAATAATTTATTCGTTTATTATTTTTATTAATTACTTAAAATTCAAATAGTTACTTTATTGAAATGATAAATAGTTAAACTTTTGTAAATTCTTCATTTTCAATATTTTAAAACAGTGAAAAAGGACAAATTATTTTATTTATTTATTTAAAAAAACTGAATAACTTTAAGAGCAAAGATACAAATTTAACTTTAATTTGCAATTTTTTTTCTTATTTTTACAAAAAAAATAAATTATAGTTTTTTATAAATAAAACCTTTATGAAAATGAAAAAAACACAATTTCAATGGAAAAGCTTCGATGGATTGAATTTGTTTGCACAATTGTGGCAACCCGAAACAAAACCACATGCTGTTGTAAATCTGGTACATGGCATGGGCGAGCATTCTACTCGCTATCATCATTGGGCTGAACGTTTTGTAAATAAAGGCTTTGCTGTTGTAGCATTTGACTTGCGCGGTCATGGGCAATCTGATGGAAAGTTGGGGCATATCCCATCGTTTGAGGCTCTGATGCGCGATGTGGATTTGTTGTTTGAAGAACAAAAAAAACTTTTTCCAGAAATACCGGTTTTTTTATATGGACACAGCTTGGGTGGCAATTTGGTTTTAAATTATGCGCTACGCCGAAAACCTGATTTAAAAGGGCTTATAGCTACTTCGCCTTGGTTAGAGCTTGCCATGCAACCTTCAAAGGCTTTGCTTGCTTTTGCAAAAATTGCCAAAAATATTATGCCAGCTTTGCAGCAAGATACCAAATTAAATGCCGACTTTCTTTCACAAGACAAAAATGAAGTTCAAAAATATAAGCAAGATAAATTGGTACATGGAAAAATTTCTATCAATATGTTTTTTGAAGTAGTTAAAGCCGGAATTTGGGCATTAAAAAATGCTAAAAACTTAAATATAAAGACTTTAATTTTACATGGCACAGGCGACCAAATTACTTCGCACAAGGCAAGTGAACGCTTTGCTCAAGCAATACCTGCGTTTGCCCATGCAAAATTATGGCAAGGTGCATATCACGAATTGCACCATGAGGAAATAAGAAATGAGGTATTTGAATACATTATAAATAATTTAAAATTTGTTTAGAAAATATCAATATCATTAGCACCGATTCATCGTATTAATTTGTTAATAATCTGGTTTTTAATGAATAATCGGCATGTTTTTTTAACAATTGATACGATGATTTTCAATTCTTTGAAAGAAAATTTTAGATTTTTTTTAAAAGTTAATACGTATTTTTCTTAAAATTTATCTTTAAAAAACATTAGGCAACAGGTTGAGTTTTTTACCACAGTAATTAAAAAAAGTAAAGATATAAAAAAACACTTTATTCTCTAATTTTCAAATAATTAAGAAACCATCTAACACTAAATTCAAATAATTATTTAGGGCTAAAATCTTATCCCTTGCCAATTATTTGATTGATTCATTTTTTATCACTAAATTTGTATTTTAAAAAAATACAGATAATAAAAATGGTAAATATTGAAATTCAAGATATTAGCAATAAAATTTTGCTTTGGATATTTCAAAACAAAATAGAAATTTTTGGCGTAAGCACATTAATTGGTTATTTGTTTTTTTCTATCAAACAAAACATTTTACTATGGCCTCTTGGGCTAATTGGCTCATTGGTTTATATTTACATCTATTTTTCAGTTAGGCTTTATGCCGAAATGGGTTTGCAGTTTTATTATGTTTTTATCAGTATTTATGGCTGGATTTATTGGAAAACCGAAAAAGAAAATTCGATTCAAAAAGAACAAATTCCAGTTAAACGAACTGAAAATAAAACAGCTTTTTATTTGTTTATTTTTACCATTTTTCTTTTTTTAATATTGGGCTTTATTTTAAAAAATTATACCAATGCCAGCCTTCCATTTTGGGACGCTTTTACAACGTCTGCAAGTATAAGTGCTACTTGGATGTTGGCACGTAAATATCTCGAACACTGGATTGTATGGATAATTGTCGATACCATTTCTATCGTTATATACATTTATAAAGACCTCCAAATAACGGCTTTCTTGTTTTTAATTTATACAGGTTTAGCCTTTTGGGGATATTGGGAATGGAAAAATTCATTAAAAATAATTCCACAAAAATAAAGATAAAAAAGATGGTATTAAAAGAGCAAACCAATTACAAAAGAGTTGTTCTTACCGGTCCCGAATCGACCGGAAAAACCACTCTTGCTCAACAACTTGCAGCTTATTATCAAACCATTTGGATTCCTGAATTTGCTCGTCAATATGCGAAGGAAATCAACAACGAATTTACTTATGCTGATGTGCTTAATGTAGCTCGTTTTCAATTGGTTCAAGAAATTGAAGTAGAAGAAAAAGTGAACAAAATACTTTTTTTTGATACCTCGCTCATAATTACAAAAGTATGGTTAGACGTAGTTTTTAAAAAAGTTCCGCAATGGCTCGAAGAACAAATTTTGCACGAAGAAGCTGATTTATACCTACTTTGTGCGCCCGACATAGAATGGGTTTTTGACCCTTTGCGTGTAAATGGCGGAAAAAAAAGGGTAAAACTTTTTGAAAGATACTTGAACGAACTCGAAAATTACGGTTTCAACTATCGAATCATTACCGGAAGTGGCGAAAAAAGGTTAAATAACTGCATTTCATACATACAAAACGAATTTAGTTTTTAAAATTTTAATTACAAATGGAACAAAAAAAACAAACGCAACTTATTTATTTAGAGAGCTTAAAATCAGACAGTTTACAAACATCGGCTACCGCCGTAGAAAATATAAAGCAAAGTGGAATGATTGAATACATTCCACATTTAATCCAAAGAATGAATGATGCGGAAAACGAAGAATTTCAAAATTTAATTCTTTCTTTTTTACACACTATTAAAGATAAAAATATAGTAAAATATTACATAGATGCAATTAACACCGTTAAAAATGATAAAATATTAAATCATTTAATTCAACTTTGTTGGGAAAGTGGATTTGATTTATCTCAATACGGAAATACTTTTATCCAAATTACTATAGATAAAAAATACGATGCTGCTATTGAAGCCTTTACAGTAATAGAAGAAAATCTATTGTATTTCTCAAAAGAACAAAAGTCGGATTATTCCAATCTACTCAAATCAAACTTAGCTCAAATTTCGGACGATAAAAAGCCGTTAATTGCCGAATTAATAAAACTTCTAACTACTTAGTTTTGAGAAAAATGGAAAAAATAAATATATTGGGCATCGAATCTTCCTGCGACGACACTTCGGCAGCCGTTATACAGAGCGGTTTTTTGCTTTCAAACTTTATTGCCAATCAAAAAGTACACGAAGAATTTGGCGGTGTAGTTCCCGAATTAGCCTCACGAGCGCATCAGCAAAACATAGTTCCAGTGGTAGAACAAGCAATAAAAAAAGCCGGACTTTCAAAAAACGAAATCCATGCCATTGCCTTCACGCGTGGACCCGGTTTGTTGGGTTCGCTTTTGGTTGGAACATCTTTTGCAAAAGGTTTTGCGTTTGCACAAAATATTCCGATGATAGAAGTCAATCACTTACACGGACACGTTTTGGCACATTTTATTCAAGAACCTCAAAAAGAACGCGAATTACCTAAATTTCCGTTCATTTGTTTGTTGGTTTCAGGTGGGCATTCGCAAATAGTGGTTGTAAAAGACTATTTCGACATGCAAGTCATTGGACAAACCATTGACGATGCAGCCGGCGAAGCTTTTGATAAATGTGGAAAAGTGATGAATTTGGCTTATCCTTCCGGTCCTATCATCGACCGATTAGCCAAGGAAGGAAATCCTAAAGCATTTATTTTCAGCCGACCACGCGTAGGCGACACCGATTTTAGCTTTTCAGGTCTTAAAACCTCATTTCTTTATTTCCTACGCGACCAAATAAAAGAAAATCCAAATTTTATCGATGAGAATATCAACGACTTATGTGCTTCTATACAATTTACAATTGTTGATATTTTAATGGAAAAATTAAAAAATTCGGTAAAACAAACCGGTATAAAAGAAATAGCCATAGCCGGAGGCGTTTCGGCTAATTCAGAGTTGCGCACAACTCTTTTTGAATGGGGCAAAAAACATAATTGGAAAGTTCATATTCCTGAGTTTAAATTTACAACCGACAACGCCGCAATGATAGCAATATCAGGATATTACAAGTTTTTGAAAAAAGATTTTGCACCATTAAATCTTTCGCCTTTAGCCCGTATGAAAATGTAAATCGGATTGTTTTACTTTGCAAATAATTATATTTAGTTAATAGAACAATTCAATATTATGACAATTAATTATTACAGTTTATTAAAAATTGCATTGTTTCATTGCTTTTAATTTTTTTTTATTTATCAATTTATACTATCAATTTTTAAAGGTAATGATTGAGCGATACAATATAAAATTAATAATTAAAAAATTAATAATTAAAAAATAAATATCCTTCAAATAAACTTATAGTTTGACTTTTATACCATTTTAATGAAAATATTTGAGGGTACAAAATACTGAATTTTAATAAATTGTAATTTTAAAGGCATATTTTTTGTAAATTTATAATTGTTTTAAAAAAAAATATATATTTTTGTTTAAAACATTTTTTTATATTTTTTTTGAAAAAAAATAAAAGTTTATAGTTTAAATAGAAATTAAAGATTCTATTTTGCAATAAAAAAATATATAAATAATTTTTTTTTATACTAAATTATAATGTAATTTTGAAAAAATAAAAGCAATGAACTTAAAAAAACTATTAACATTAGCCTTTTTTTTATTGCCGATTTATATTTCGGCGCAACGTCCAAACGCAGCTTTTACAGTGAATATGAATACATTGTGCGAAGGCGACAGTGCCGAGTTTACAAATAACTCAACCAACTATACCAATTTGCATTGGTTTTTTGGCGATGGAAGCGACACATGGAGTCGCGAAATTCCCAAGCACAAATACGATGCTGCCGGAACATATAAAGTAAAACTGATTGCCATTTCGCCCGAAGGACGTGATTCTACCGAACAAACGGTAATTATTGACCCCAAGCCAGCAGTACAAATTGCAGTTTCGCCTCAAAGTATCATCAATTTAGGCGAAAAAGCGACACTTTCTGTCAGCAACGGTTTTGTGGAATATTTATGGTCAACGGGTGCAAAAACCGCTTCTATTGAGGTGTTTCAACAAAATTACTATTGGGTAAGGATAGTGAATGTTAAAGGTTGTAGCAATTCCGATACCATTTTTATTGCTGTTATTCAGCAAGATATGAATATTTCAAGCAATATTTTAACACCCAATTTAGACGGATACAATGATTTTTTGGAAGTCCAAAATCTTTCAGATTTTAATTTTCCACTCCGTTTGTCAATTTATAATATACGTAACGAATTGATTTATGAAAGTTCTGATTATCAAAACGATTGGTATGGTGAAGATTTTCCGGCAGGAACCTATTTTTACATTCTCAAAACCGATGATAGACGCGATAAAGCCGGAACAATCAATATTTTACGATAAAAAACTATCTATTTACTTTTTATTTTTTTTAATATTCAGAAAAAAAAGCTTATGAAAACGAAATACATTTATATATTTTTGTTGATTTTTGTATCTTCAAACTCAATTTTTGGGCAGCAAATTTTTTCAGACAATCAATTTTTAATCAATAAATATTCTTTATCGCCCTCTTATGCAGGCATTACGGGGCATACGGAGGCTTTTGGTAGTTTTAAACAAAATTGGCTTGGCGTACAAGGCGCACCAGAATATAAAAGTCTGAATATCAATGGTGCAAGAGATGAAAAAATGGGTTTTGGCGCACAAATGTACGCCGATAAAACCGGTATTTTTTCGCAATTTAGTGCAAAAATTTCCTACGCATACCATTTAAAAATTGACAAAGACATGGGCGTTCATTTTGGATTGAATGGCGGCATTTACAACAATCGAATCGACATAGCGTCCATTCAAACTTCTTCGCTCAATGACCCCGTAGCCTTGAGTTACCAAGATTATCACGGTACAGTTCTCGATGCCGGATTTGGAGTTTTGTTTACTTTACAAAATTTGAACATCGGTTTTTCGATGCCACGAGTTTTAGGTTCAAAACTGGAATACAACAAAGATTACAACTTAAATTACACATTAGCAAAGCATTACCAAGCTCACATATCTTACTTTTATTCCAACGACATTTTGTCATTTGAATCCATTGTGGTTGTTCAAAAAACCGATTTTACCCCAATATTTTACCAAATAGCTGGCACATTTAATTATAAAAAAATAGTATGGGCAAGCGTTTCTTATAAAAAAACAAATGTTTTAGGATTTGCCTTAGGAGCAGCATTAAGCGAAAAAGTAGTGGTGAATTATATGTATGAATTTGGAAATCAAGGTATTTACCAAATATCAAAAGGTTCGCACGAATTGGCAATCGGGTTCTTAATCAAGCACAATGCAAAGAAAGAACATGCACCATCGATTTTTAGCGACAGCAAAGATTTATTGCTTGATGTTCAAGAAAATAGCAAAATAAAACGGTTGGAAGACGAAATTAAAAACCTTAAACGTGATATTAAAAAATTGCAAGAAGATTTGAAAAACTGTTGCGAAAACAATGGAAGTTCTGAAGAAATAAAAGAATTGAAAGAAAAACTGGAACTCCTTGAAATAGAGCTTAAAGACCAAACTTCGATGCGAGAAAGTGAAGTAGAATACGAAAAGCCTTTCATTTTAGAAAACATTAATTTTGAGACCAATAGCGATGAACTGAAAAGCAGTTCTTTTGCGCGCCTCGACGAATTGGTTACTGAAATGCAGCGGCGTCCGGCTTCAACCATTAAAATTGTTGGCTATACAGACGATTTGGGTGGAATAAATTACAATTTGTTATTATCTAAAAAAAGAGCTTTGTCAGTAAAGAACTATTTGATAGACAAAGGGATAGATACAACGCGCATAGTAGCCATTGGGTTAGGAAAAGAAAATCCGATTGCCACCAACAGTACTGCCGAAGGACGCGCCTTAAATCGGCGAATCGAAGTCAGTTTTAGTGCAAACAAAAAGTAAAAAAACGGACTAATTAAATAAATTGATTATCGAATTTTTTTTAAAATTATTATAAAAATGAAAAACCTTATTTTGATATTTCTTATATTTTTTTATATAGATTCGTTTTCGCAAAATATCATTCAAAATGAAATTTCTTCGGCAAGCAATCATTTTTCCGATTCAAAAATAAATTATTCCTATACTTTAGGAGGTGTTTTTGTGCAAACACTTGCAAATGGACAAAATTTAACACAGGGTTTTCATCAACCCGAATTAATTAATTTTGAGAAAGATACAGATGTTAAAAATTATAAACTTCAAGTTTATCCCAATCCGGTAAAAGAAATTTTGTTTGTACGCTTTGAAAAAGAAAATCTACAAACTATTGATATTGAAATAGTTGATATTAGCGGAAAAACCATTAGAAACCAAATTATCGAAAGTTCGATAGGTGAATCTATTAAAACAATTAAACTAAATTTGTCCGATTTTGTTACCGGATTTTATATTATTTCGCTTTCCGATAGTCAAAATAAAAGATTTCTGTCATTTAAAATTCAAAAAGAATAAATTGCCGTTCTTTTTTTTTTAGAAAAGGGAAATAAATTGGTGTTTTTGTAAAAAATTAAAATGCAGTTTTTTTAATTTTTAAAACTTAAACATTCATCATGAAATCGATTAAATTGGCATTATTATCCAGATTTAATTTTTTGCGTAAGCGATAGCGACTGATTTCAACACCCCGTACTGAAATATTCATAAGAGGAGCTATTTCTTTGGTTGTGAGGTTAATACGTAAATATGCACACATTTTTAAATCCTTAGGAGTTAAGTCGGGATAATTTGTTTTTAAACGAGTAAAAAATTCACCATGCACTTGCTCAAAGTGTTTTTTAAACTGTTCCCAGTCTTCATCAATTTTTGTTTCATCTTCTATTGATTTTATCAATTTACGAAGGTGTTTTTGAGCTTCAAAATTAACTTTTTCGGAGATTCCAATCAAAGAATCGCGCACTTGACTTAAAATTTCGTTCTTATGTGTAATTTGAAATGCCACAGAAGCCAGTTCTTTCTTTTTTAAATCAAATTCTATGTTCTTTCTTTCTATTTCAGCATTTAATTTTTCATTTTTAAGCTTAATAATCTCTCTTTCAGTTAAAATATTTTGCTCTTTGTACGCTTTTTCTTTCATCAAAAGCTCTTCTTTTTGTTTTTCGCGCAAGCGTAATTTTTCTTTTTCCATGCGCCGAACAATATATGTTGCCAAAATGATAACAAAAAATATTGCCAATATTAAATAAATAGCAATTGCCAAGAAACTTTGATACCAAGGTGGCGAAATGGTAAAGCTAAAACTGGCTTCTTGACTTTCAATATTATAAATATTTCGGGCTTTGACCTTGAAAATGTACTTTCCGGCTTCTAAATTGGTATATTCTTTTTGATTGTTCATAGTCCAATCAGACCATTCTTTGTCATAATTTTCAAGGTAAAATTTATATTGGATATTTGGATTTCCATCGAAAAAAGGTGCTGAAAATAAGAACTTTATACTATTTGACTTGTGTGCAAAGACAAACTTTTGAGACTCTAAAAATTCTTTTTTAAGTAAACTTAAATCGTATAAAACTGAATCATAAGCATTTGTGAAAATTACTTTTCGTATAAAAGTGGGAAAATGCTGTTTATTTTCAAATTTTTTGTTGTTGTAATGCAAAAATCCATTTTCTACACCAAAGAAAACGTTCTCATTATCAAATAGATACAAATAATCAAATCCATTTACCAAAGTATATTGAAAGGGATTGAAAAAATCGTCGTTGAGAGTGAATTTGCCATCTTTTTTTTGTTCTAATTTAACAAATTTACTGGAATAATTAAACCAAATGTTTTGATTTTTGTCTCTGAAAGGAATGTAAGCTATTTTATTATTAAAAAATTGATTCCATTTTTTAGATTTTTCAAAAATATCTTTTTGGGAGTTGTAAATATAAATTCCATTCGTTGTTGAAGTGGTAATTTCATCACTCAGTTTGAATAATGTATTAGCATAATTATCGGGTAAACCTTTGGTTTTATCATAAAAATTTATATTAATTACTTTTGTAAAAGCCGTATCGGTTTTTAAATGAAATATGCCTTTATAGCCATGACTTACCCAAATTGAGTTGTCTTTATCAAAAATAATAGTTCTACTGGAGTAGTCAAAACCCTTTAATTTATGTGAAAATGTCCAAATTCCTTCGGCATTTTTCCTTAAAATTACAATTCCGGTGTAAGTTCCGGTTAGTGCCAAATTATTTGATTTTGGAATTTTACTAAAATTCCAACTTCCATTTTCATTGGAAATTTTTTGCACGGTGTTGTTCTCATCTATAACAAAAAGCCCCTCATTATGACCACAATAGAGTTTTTTATCAATTTCTTCTAAAAACCAAACTTGTCCTTTTAGCGAATCGAGCATTTTAAATTTAATATTTCCAAACTTCCAATCGGCATATTGAACTCCTTGATTAGTACCGAAATACAAATAATTATTATAAATTTGAGCGGCGTAACCTGTTCCGTGCAAATTCGCACCTTCGTTGAAAAAAGTAAAAGGCGAAGCAATATCAATTTCAGAGATGCCATTATCCAAGCCAAGCCATAATTTTTTATAAGAATCTAAAAATATACTTAAAACCGTATTGTTTTGTAATGTTTTTTGCCGATTGATATGCTGGATTATTTCTCCTTTAGAGTTTATGATATAAAGTCCATTCAGCACAGTTCCAAATAAATAAGTATCGTTATTAATTTTTAAAGAAGAAAAAACACGGTTTTTAACCAAAGTATCTCTAAATGGAATGTCCCAATCTACAACATTCTCACCTTCAAGAAAATAAAGTCCTTTTTCTCCTGCTAATAAATATTTTTTATTGTTAAAAGGTAAAAAAGACCATATTTTTTGATTTTTATCCCAATTATTTAGCTGTTTTTCAATGTATTGAGTTCCTTTAAAGGCAATTAAATTGTTGTTTTTTATGTTTCGTATAAAAAGTGTATCGTTTACATAATAAGAAAAATCAATGTTTGCATTTTGCAAAAGGGTGTGTAATTGTTTATTCTTGTATAAAAAAAGTGCTGTATAAGATTGAAAATAAACCCCTTCATCGGTAGGATATATTTTCCAAACTTCATCAAAATTTATAAATTGTGGAGCTAATTTTTGTGATAATGAATAGTAAGTTAATATTCCTTTTTCATTGGGTTTTAAGTATCCAAATTCGTCTGACGCACCTACGTAAATAATATCGTTTTTATCAACAGCCACCGACCGGGCTACTGAACCATTGGGGATTGGATATAAATTCCAGAATGTTCCATCGTATTGCAAAACTCCTTGATTATTAGCAAAATAAAGTATTCCATTGCTTTGTTGCGCTATTGACCAAGTTTGAGTTCCGGCATTATATATTTTTTTGGGATAATTTACTACAATAGGTGTTCCAATTTTCTTTATCTGATTATAAGCATTTTGAGTAAAAAAAATGCTTAGTAAAAGCAAAAGGATTTGAAAGTACAAATATTTTACTATTTTTTTATCAGAAAAAAGCATCTTTTATAAAAAATTAATCTAAAATATACATTTTTTTAATTCGTTACTTCGAGCATTAATTTTAATGCTCGAAGTTTTTTTTGTAAAAAAGGAAATTATTTTTGAGGAACATTTTTAAGCGTTTCAACTAAAAAATCCCAAAATTTAGCCACTGTATCAATTTTTACTTTTTCATCGGGCGAATGAGGGTAACGAATGGTAGGTCCGAAAGAAATCATGTCCCAATTTGGGTAAACACCACCCAATAAACCACATTCTAAACCTGCGTGAATAGCCATAATTTTAGGCACTTTGCTGTACATATTGTTGTAAATTCCTTGCATGGTTTTCAAAATTGGAGAATCCATATTTGGTTTCCAACCCGGATAGCGACCTTCGAGTACTAAATTGTAACCTGATAATTCAAAGGTACTTGCCACTTTTTGCTCTAAGGCATCTTTTGCCGAATCTACGGAACTTCTAAGCAAACTTTGCACTTTTATTTGACCCGCTTTAGCAACTACAATTGCCATATTTATTGAAGTCTCCACCAAGCCAAGCATATCGTTGCTCATGCGCATAACGCCATTTGGGCATACGTAAGCCACATTAATTAAGGTTTGTTGCGATTTTTCATCAAGAATATTTTGCGGTATTTCAATTTTTTCGGCTTTAAAAGTCAAATCGGGTTCAACTGTCTTAAATTCAGCTTTAAAGATATTTTCAAAATAAGGCACACACGATTCAAATTTTTCCGCATTTTCGGAAGGAATTACTATTTTAGCAAAGGTTTCTCGCGGGATAGCATTGCGCAAACTTCCACCAATTACTTCGCTGATTTTCAACTGATGATGTTCTTGTGCATGCTTTAAATATCTAAACATCAATTTGTTAGAATTTGCTCTACCCAAATGAATATCTACCCCCGAATGCCCACCTTTAAGACCGGTAACTGCAAGTTTATAAGCTATAAATCCTTGAGGTACAGGAGTTTCTATGTATGTACTCGAAGCATTGGCATCGGTTCCACCGGCACAGCCCACATATAATTCGCCTTCGTCTTCGGAGTCTAAATTCATTAAAATATCACCGTTCAAAAGTCCTGATTTTAAGCCAAATGCACCAGTCATACCGGTTTCTTCGTCGGCTGTAAGCAAAGCTTCAATAGGTCCATGCACTAAATTTGTGGCTTCTAAAACTGCCATTGTGGCAGCTACTCCCATACCATTGTCAGCTCCCAGAGTTGTTCCTTTAGCTGTAACCCACTCACCTTCAATGTATGCAGCAATTGGATCTTTGGTAAAATCGTGAACGGTATCGGAATTTTTTTGAGGCACCATGTCCAAATGTCCTTGCAAAATAACCCCTTTTCTGTTTTCCATTCCCGCTGTAGCAGGTTTTTTAATTATCACATTTCCAACCTCATCCATAAAAGTTTCCAGACCTAATTTTTTGCCAAAATTAACCATAAACTCTCTAATTTTATCTTCATGCTTGGAGGGACGCGGAATTTGCGTTAATGAATAAAAGTGATTCCAAACCACTTTTGGCTCTAAATTTTGAATGCTCATTGTATTTTTTAGTTTAATTATATTGAAATTAAAATGAAATCTATTAATTTTTTTTTTATTTCGGTTTATTTGTAAAAACTTTATTTTTGCGAAAGATAATATTTTTTTATTTAAGAAAAAAAAAAAACTTAATAAAAAACAATATTTATAAAATAAGTAACTGAAAATTAATATGATAAATTAAAATTCTCGGATGTCTAAAAAAAAAATTTTTCAAACAAAAGATTTAAAAATAGGTTATAGAAAAAAAAAAAAAGAAAATATTATTAAAGAAAATATTAATTTTTGTGCAATTGAAGGTGAATTAATAGCCATGATTGGCTCAAACGGAATAGGAAAAAGTACTTTTTTAAGAACATTAATCGGTTTAATTGATAAACTTGGCGGAAAAATTTTGTTTGAAGACAAAGAAAAAAGTTTGTTTTCACAAAAAGAACTTGCTAAAAAAATCAGTTTTGTTTCTACCGAAACCATTGATATTCCGAATATGCTTGTATATGAACTGGTTGCGCTTGGTCGTTTTCCTTATACCAATTGGCAAGGGAAAATAAAATCTGAAGATGATTTTTTTATTCAAAAAGCCATTAACTTATTAGATATTAATTATTTGCAATACAAATACATCAATCAACTTTCCGATGGCGAAAAACAAAGAGTGATGATAGCCAGAACGTTAGCTCAAAATACACCCATCATTGTTTTAGACGAACCGACTGCGTATCTTGATTTAGCGCATAAATTTCTATTAATCAATACTTTAAAAGAATTAACTCAAAAAGAGAAAAAAACCATTATTTTTACCACTCATGATTTGAATATAGCTCTTAAAACAGCCGATAAAATATGGCTTTTTCTTAATGATTCACATCATCAAGGCGCACCTGAAGACCTTATTTTAAATAATTACATGGCACAAATTTTTACTCAAAAAGAAATTTTATTTGATGAAGAAAATTTTAATTTTCTAATACAACCCGAAGTGAAAAAAAACATTGCCTTATTTGGCGAAAAAAATAGAATTTATACTTTTACTGAAAAAGCCCTTCAACGTAAAGGGTTTGTAATTAATGACTTAGCAAATGAAAAAATTGAAATTATTCAAAACCACGAAAAAACAAAATGGGAATACAAATCAAAAAATTATGATACTCTTTATGAACTTTTGGAAGCTATTCAAAAATATTCTTAAAACCGAAAGTTATTGTTTCAATCTATTGATAAACAAATTATTAACATTTTTTTTCCGCATATCTAAAACAATTAATACCAAACCTATCTGTCAAATTGCAATTAACTTACAATTTTTAAGTATCTCAAATAATAACTAAATATAGTTTACTCTTAGGTATTATAATTTTTTATAGTCTAATAATTCTTCAGCCGATAAAATTCCATACTCAGTAATATATCCGGTAATGTATTTAGCAGGAGTAACATCAAAAGCCGGATTTATAGCCATTGAATTGGGTGATGCAATGAGTATCTCTCTCAAATTCATTTGATTATCTAAACCTGTTTGATATAAAATTTCGCGCTCGCTTCTAAATTCTATTGGTATTTCTTTACCACTTTGGCAGTTGAAATCAACTGTATTCATCGGTGCTGCAACATAAAACGGAATACCAAATTCATAAGCTACAATAGCCTTTTCTAAAGTTCCTATTTTATTGGCAGTGTCGCCATTGGCAGCAATTCTATCAGCACCAACAATATACATTTCAATTTCGCCATTTTGCATAAAAAAAGCAGCCGCATTATCGGCAATTATTCTATGCGGAATATTCTCTTGCATTAATTCCCAAGCAGTTAGCCTTGCGCCTTGTCCACGAGGGCGGGTTTCGTCAATATAAACAAATGGCTTTTTATTTTCGCATTTTGCTATATAAATAGGAGATAAGGCACTCCCGAAGTCGGTAAAAGCTAACCAACCGGCATTGCAGTGAGTTGCTATTCGCATGTTTTCTTTTATTACAGCGTTTCCGTTTATTCCAATTTTTTTACACGCATTTGCATCATTATCAGCAAATTGCTGTGCCGCTTTTTGTGCTTCGAGTGGTGAAATTAAAGCTTTCTCATAAACAAAATTTGTGGCAGCAAACAGATTTTGAGCCGTTGGGCGTGTGGCTTCAATTTTCTTCTTAGCATGTTCTATTTCAGCTAAATAGCTTTTAGAATTTGCCAGTAAAGCAGCTTGAGCTAAAGCAAAACCCGCCATACTTCCTATTGCACCTGCTCCACGAACTATCATATTCGAAATAGCATAACAACTCTCTTCTAATGAACTACTTACAAAAATTTCAAATTGAAATGGTAACAAGTTTTGATTGATTAAATAGATTTTTTTATCTTCTATCCAAACGGTTCGATAGGATTTTCCGTTCACTTTCATTTATTTATATTTTTTTATATTATTTTTTGCAAAAAAATTATTTTAATAAAAAACAGTAAACTAATAAAGTAATTCACTGTTTTTTAAGTATATAAATAATTAAGAATTCATAATTTCGGTTTGAATACGAATGGATTCTTGATGAATTAATTGTAATAAACGCTTCATAAAATTACTACTTAAACCCATTGCTTCACCGAGCGCAATACGTTGATTTAAAATCTGTTCCCATCTATTCATTTGCAGAATTGTAACTTCATTATCGCGTTTGTATTTTCCTATTTTTGCAGCAACATTCATTCGGGCAGAAATAATTTTGATAATATCGTTGTCAAATTGGTCAATTTCTAAACGCAATTTATCGAGTTGCGATTTATAAAATGGATTATCTCCGTCAGGTTTTCTGAGTACTAATTCCTTAATAATCTGAGCTAAAGCAGCCGGAGTTACTTGTTGGTCGCTATCGCTCCATGCTACTTCGGGTTGAATATGAGCTTCTATCATCAAACCGTCCATGTTCAGGTCAAGTGCTTTTTGAGCGATAAAAGGTACTAATTCTCGTTTACCGGAAATGTGACTTGGGTCTGTAATAATCGGAATTTGAGGGCATTGACGTTTTAATTCAATCGGAATATCCCACATGGGTGAATTACGAAAAACTTTTTCATCGTAATTAGAAAAACCTCTATGGATTGCACCTAATTTTTTAACTCCAGCACGATTTATTCTTTCCAAAGCACCTATCCAGAGCTGAAAATCAGGATTTAACGGATTTTTTACTAAAACCGTAATATCCGTTCCGCGCAAAGCGTCAGCAACTTCCTGAACAGAAAAAGGATTGGTAGAAGTTCTTGCTCCAACCCAAATCATATCTAAACCGGCTTCTAAACACAGTTCAACATGCTCAGCACGAGCTACTTCTGTTGAAATTTTTAATCCGGTTACTTCTCTTACTTTTCGCAACCATTCCAAACCTTTTGCGCCTACACCTTCAAAAGCTCCGGGACGTGTGCGAGGTTTCCAAAGACCAGCTCTAAAATAGCTAACTTTACCGGTTTCAGCTAATTGAATGGCTGTACTCAACATCTGTTGTTCACTTTCGGCACTGCAAGGACCAGAAATTAAAATAGGCCAACCTGCATTATCGAGATTGTTGTCAATATCTTCAATTTTTAATTCTATACCCATAACAAATTTTTTTATATAAATTTATAATTTTAAAAATATTTTTCTAATTAGTTATAATTTTTCCAATTTTATTGGCTTCTTTCATTAAATCATAAAGTTTTTGTGATTGATTGGTTTCAATATATTCTTTAAATTCGGAAAGCCTTTTCATATAAGCAGTTAAAGCTTCACTCAAATGTTCTTTATTTTGTTGAAAAATGGGATTCCACATTTCTGGAGAGCTTTTTGCCAATCGAACGGTCGAAGCAAAACCACTTCCGGCTAAGTTTAAAATATTTTTTTCATTCTTTTCAATATCTAAAACCGTGAGTCCGAGAGTAAATGATGAAAGATGCGACAGGTGCGAAACATAAGCGGCGTGCAAATCATGGTCGTCGGCGTTCATGTATATAATTTTCATATTCAATAACTTATACATTTCTTCAACTATTTTGAGCGCGAAATCTGCACTTCGTTCTTTTTCGCAAATAATGGTTGTTTTTCCGTGAAAGAGAGTTGAAAAAGCTGCTTTCGGACCACTGTATTCCGTACCGGCTATGGGGTGAGAAGCCACGTAGTTCGCGCGTTTGCTATGCTCGCGAACCACTGAGCAAATACCGGATTTGGTAGAACCCATATCAACCACTACGGCTCTGGGTGGAATTAAATCTAAGATGTGGGAGAGCAAATTGCGCGAAGCATCAACCGGAATGGCTAAAATAATTAAGTCGGCAATTTTTACGGCTTCATCGAGTTGCAATACAACATCTACAAGCCCCAAATCTAAAGCCATTTGAGCGTGTTCAGGATTTTTATCTACGCCTATCATGTGGGTTTGAAATCCCCGAAGAGAAAGAGCCAATGAACCGCCAATTAAGCCTAATCCTATTACTGTTATATTCATTTTATAGGGTTAAAATTTTGATTTTTAATAAATTAATTAACTTTTAAAAGTTTTTTTATTCTTTGAATAGCTTCTTTAAAAACAGGTACTTTAGAAGTAAGCGAAATACGCACAAAACGTTTTCCATTTGAGCCGAAAATAAATCCGGGTGTTATAAAAACTTGTGCATTGTATAAAATATTATCTACAAAAAGTTCGGAATCTTTCTCATTATCAGGCAATTTTGCCCAAATAAACAACCCCGATTGATTTGGTGTATAAGTGCATTTTAACAAATCAAATATTTGAAAAACCAATTCTCTTCGTTCAGCGTAAGCTTTATTGTTTTGATTGATAAGCAGATACGAATTTTTTAAAGCTTCGGCAGCCGCTTTTTGCATGGGTAAAAACATTCCTGAATCCATATTGCTTTTAAAACGCAAAACTGTTGAAATATAATCACTTGCGCCACTAATCCAGCCAATTCGCCAGCCTGCCATGTTGTGTGACTTGCTAAGTGAATTTAGTTCTAAAGCCACTTCTTTAGCTCCTTCAAAACTCAAAATACTTTTAGGTTTTTCATTCAATATCAGGCTGTAAGGATTGTCATTTACTATCAAAAAATGATGTTTTTTTGCCAATTCTATTAAACGAATATAAGTCTGGTCATCGATTGTTGCTCCGGTTGGCATGTGCGGATAATTTAGCCACATAATTTTGATTTTCTGAAAGTTAAGCTTTTCTAATTCGTCAAAATCTATGCTCCAATCGTTTTCTTCTACTAAGTTATAATATTTTATAGTAGCTCCGGCTAAATTACTTACCGAAGTATAAGTAGGATAGCCCGGATTGGGAACTAAAACTTCATCGCCTTGATTTAAAAAAGCCATTGAAATGTGCATAATACCTTCTTTTGAACCGATTAAAGGTAATATTTCAGTATTATAATCAAGAGAAACATTATAAATTTTTGAATAAAAATTTGCCATTTCTTTTCTTAAAAAATCAGCACCTTTATAACTTTGGTAGCCGTGCGAATTGTCAAGTAAAGCATTGGTGTTTAGTTCGTTAATAATATTTTCAGAGGGCTTTAAGTCGGGGCTTCCAATTCCTAAGTTTAAAATATTTTTTCCTTGTGCATTCAAATTTGCAATTTCTTGCAATTTGGTTGAGAAATAATATTCCGAAACAAAATTTAATTTTTCTGCGGGTTTAATAATCATTTTTGTATATTTGATATTTCGATTTTTTTTAATAAAAATTATTCCATTCCTTTAAATGTTGCCGATTGGTGAAAACTTCCTTTTTCGTATTCGCCTAAAATAGAGAGATTTGCCACCGATTTTAAAATATAATGTATGGCTTTTTCATAATTTGCATTGTTTTTCCATTCCAAATCTACGTAAAATGAGTATTCATAAGGTTTTCCGAGAATTGGAACGGACTGAATTTTGGTCATATTGATTTCGTAATCTTTCAAAATAAGCAAAACATCAGCCAAAGCACCTACTTGATGTCGCAATTCAAAACAGATAGAAGCCTTATTTACAGGCTGTAACATTTCTACGGTTTTACTTAAAATTAAAAAACGGGTAAAATTGCGTTTATTGGTTTCTATCCCTTTGTCGAGTATTTCAAGTCCATAAATATCAGCAGAATAAGCACTTGCAATGGCTGCGGTATTTAGTAGTTTTTTTTCAACTATATCTTTAGCCGAATCGGCAGTGTCGGCAGTTTGAATGATTTTTACATTTTCGAAACGCTCTAAGTAATCTTCACATTGTTTTAATGCAATGGGGTGTGAGTGAATTATCTCTATTTCAGCATGTTTCACACCTTTATTCACTAATAAACTCATTTCAATGTGTAAATAAATTTCGCCAATTATTTTAAAATTGTATTCTCGTAATAAGGAATAATTGGTAAGCAAACTGCCTGCAATGGTGTTTTCGATAGCCATAACAGCAAAATCGGCTTCATCGGTTGCCAATTTTTCGCTCAAAAGTTTAAAGGAGTCGCATTCTACGGTTTGAATATCGTTACCGAAATATTTATAAGCAGCCATTTCGTGAAATGAACCTGCAACACCTTGAATAGCAATTTTTTTCATGTACTCTTTTTTTTTATTTGTTTTATATAATAAAAAAAAATCTCGGCTTTTTATAACCGAGATTTCATATTTTAATATCTATAATAGAATTTCTATCAATCCCGGTTTCGCAGTATTGTCCAAAAAAAATAGAAATAATAAGTAGATTGAAATTTCATTTTAAAAACTTTAATTAAATTGAATTATTTGATATTAATTTGAAAGCAAATTTAAAAACAAACTTTCAATTAATAAAATAAAAAATAGAAAAACTGTAATATTTAACAATTTATTTACGTTGTATTTTATTCTTCGCGAATTGAGAATATCATAACTCGCTCAAAATCACCATATTCACTTCGTTTTGGAATGTAGCTTTCAAGCATTTTGTAAATATTTTGTCCGTGCAAATAAATTCGCCTTCCATTTTTGCGTATTCCTTTAGAAAAATCGTCAAAATTTTCCATAAATTGCTTTAATTCTTTTTCATTTGTAATCAAAGTTCCTATATTTGAATGGATTATGTCGTAGGCATTTTTCTCAAAGAGTTCGGCAAAATAATCGTTAATATAAATTATATTTCCTTCAAAATCAAGCTCTATAACGCCAATGTAATCATTAACTTGGTCTAATTGAGTTTGTAGTTCGCGGAGTTTTCTGTGCGATTCTTCTTGTGTAGCTTGGAGTTCTTCTAAATTTTGCCGCATTTCTTCTTCTTGTTGAATGAGTTGCTCGCCTTGAATTTTCGATTCTTCGAGCAAACGAGCCGTTCGGGTATTAATTTTAACGCTCGAAATTGTGGTTGCAATGCTTTCGGCTACTTTTTCAACAAATTCGATTTGATATTTTTCAAATTTATAAAACGAAGCGATTTCTATAACGCCATATACATTTTCATTTATCATTAACGGAACTATCAATAAATAGCGGGGATTTGCTTTTCCCAAACCGGAAGTGATGTTTAAGTAAGAATCCGGTATTTCGCTCATATAAATAGTGTGTTTTTCAACAAAACATGTGCCTATTAAACCTTCTCCGTAGCGAACTATTTTGTCTGCAAACTTTCTTCTATCGTAGGCATAAGCAGCCATCATGTGAAGCTCTATGTCTTTGATATTGATACTGTTTTCGTTTTCTATCACAAACATTCCACCTTGATTGGCATTTAAGTATTTCACCAAATTGCTAATTATGTCATACGAAAGCTCGCTAATGTTATCGTTGTTTTGTCGCAAAATGTCGCCAAACATAGCCAAACCGCGTGTTCCCCAATTTCGTTGGTCGTCTTCTTTTTTTCTAATACTTTCTTTTTTATTGGCTTCTTTAAGATTTTTGCGCATGTCTATCAGTGCATTTCCTAAAATATCGCTTTCGCCCAAAGGCTCAAAATCGGTTTGAAAATTGCCATTTCCTATTTCTTTGGCAAATTCGGAGGTTCGCTTCAATGCCAAAACATGTTCATTCAGAGCCACAGTCATTTCTCCAATTTCGTCGTTTCGTATGTTTTCGTTTATGGCGGGCAATACTCCTTTCGACATTTCTAACAATGTGTATTTCAATTTGTTAATAGGTCGAACCAAACTTCTAACGGTCAAAAAAGCAATCGTGAAACCTAAAATAACAACAACTAAACGCGAAACTTCAATGTCTTTTTTTAGCTTATCGAGCATGGTAATCATGCCAATATTTTTCTCTTTTGAATTTTTTTGAAAATCTTTCAAAAGCATTCCCAATTGCGATAATATTTTGTCAGTCAATAACATAACTTCGCCATCTTCTTCTACCAGCATGGCATTAATCATGATTTTGGCATTGTCGTTGTAATCGTCAAAAGTGCGTAAATCGGTCATTATGCTTACATGGTATTGAAACAAACTATCTTCGATAAGCTTCGTAACTTGCTGAAAACGATGCTGTTCTGCTTCAGTCCATTTCATCGAAAGTGTATCGAGTCCTTCTTTGATTTGCTGATATTGATACGATAAATTTTTTAACTCCCTTTTGCCCACAGTGTTATCCAATTTGTCAATATATACCCAATTCTTAATCAGCATTTTAGAATTATTAATTAAAACAAACATCTGATTCAATTCACTAAGCGAAGGACTTGTTACCTGAATGAACTCCTGACTTATTTGTCGGCTTTTGCTTAAAGTATTGTAAATCATTACACCTGTGAGAAGTACAAGGGTTAATACAATAACATAGCCCAAAGCTAATTTTGAAGTAATTGTAAACTTAAATTTCATTTGTTTTAATCTTTTTTTAAACTTTTTGGCTCAAAAATGATATTAAGTTATGAATAGTGAACATCAAATAGTTTCTAAATTATTTGATTTACAACGATTTAAACTAAAGTAAAGTATCGTTTATTTTTGTTCAAATATTTTATATTCTATAACTTTTTTTTTTGTAAAAATAAAATAAATTTAAAAAATATGCTAAAAAAAATAGATTTTTAGAATCATTTCAATTTATGGTCTATCGATTCCATAGTATTTTCAATAGCCGGAGGCAAATCGATATTAAATTTATACAAAGCGAATAATGTGGCTAAAACGACCAAAACCAACAGAATGGTTCTGATGAGTGTTTTTACTACAAATTTTATAACTAAGTATATCAAAATCAATGCTATAGCTATTATTACAAAGTTTTGGGCATTTAAAATACTTCCTACCGAATCCATATTTTTTTGATTTTTTAAAATTAAATTTAAAAGAAAAAAACATTCTAAAAATAACAACCAAAAATAATAATTTTATCTTTAGTTTTCAAATATTTTTTTTAACTTTTAAAATAAAAAATAAAAAATAATCATTTTTAACTTAAAAAAACATTAAATTTTTTGTTTTTTTAAAAATTTAATGATTTGTATTTAATTCAATATCAATAAATTATAAGAATTTTTTAATTTAATGATTTGTTTAAAAAAAGGAAAATTTAATTTTTAATATCTTTTAATAAAAGAAATAAATAATTTTGCATATTGAAAAGAAAAAGAGTTTTTATAGTAATTTAGCATCAATTTTTTAAATGGCAAAGGTAGTAATTGGCTTATCGGGAGGTGTTGATTCGAGTGTAGCTGCTCATGTGTTAAAAGAGCAAGGGCATGAAGTTATTGGGCTTTTTATGATTAATTGGCACGATAAAAGTGTAACACTTTCAAGCAATTGCTCGTGGAGCGATGATTTGATTTATGCCGAATTGGTAGCTCGCCGTTTAGAAATTCCGTTTCACACAGTCGATTTGAGTGCTGAATATAAAAAACGGGTGGTCGATTACATGTTTTCGGAATATGAAAAAGGCAGAACGCCCAATCCCGATGTGCTTTGCAATAGGGAAGTGAAATTTGATATTTTTTTGGAAAAAGCCTTAGAGCTTGGTGCTGAGTTTGTTGCCACCGGACATTATGCCCGCAAAGAGTCTTTTCTTTCGGAGGGAAAACTGATTTACAAGTTGCTTGCCGGCACGGATTCAAACAAAGACCAATCGTATTTTTTGTGCCAACTGGCGCAGTGGCAGTTGGAAAAAGCTCTTTTTCCGATTGGCGATTTGATAAAACCCGAAGTTCGGCGCATTGCTTCGCAATTAAAATTGGCTTCCGCCGAAAAAAAAGATTCTCAAGGTATTTGTTTTGTTGGAAAAGTTGATTTGCCTGTTTTTTTGCAACAAAAACTAAAAGCAAAAGATGGTAAAATAATAGAAATTGAAAATTCGTTTTATAAAGAAATGCCTGAAATTGTTTTTGACAAACAATTTACTACCGAAGAATTAAAAATGTTAGCTAAAGAATACAGCTATTTGCCTGAAAATGGGAAAGTTGTAGGCAAACATTCGGGAGCGCATTTTTTCACCGTTGGTCAGCGTAAAGGTTTGGGCGTAGGCGGAAAAGCCGAACCGCTTTTTGTGATAGCCACCGACATTGAAAAAAACATAGTTTATGTTGGTCAAGGACAACAACACAGCGGACTTTATCGCTGGGCTTTATTTATTAAAGTTCAAGAGATTCATTGGATTAGACCCGATTATGAAATGGTTGTAGGTGAGGAAGATGAATTTTTGGTTCGCATTCGTTATCGTCAGCCTTTGCAAAAAGCCAAACTTTTCAGGCGACAAGACGGTATTTACATTGTTTTTGAGCAACCTCAACGCGGAATTGCTGCCGGACAATTTGCTGCTTGGTATAAAGAAGAAGAGCTAATTGGTTCTGGTGTAATCAGTTAAAATAGTTGAAATTCATTTGATTTTTTTACATATAAAAATAAAAAAAACTTCAAACCAATGAATAACAAGAAATTAATACGATTTGATTGGGCAATGAAAACCTTGCTTCGCGATAAAGCCAATTTTGACGTTTTAGAGGGTTTTTTAAGTGCCTTGTTGGAAGACGATAACATCAAAATACTCAATATTTTAGAAAGCGAAACCAATGCCCAAGATGAGAACGATAAATTCAATCGTGTTGATTTGTTGGTGGAAGACAGTGAATTGCGAAAAATATTTATTGAAATACAAAATACCCGCGAAACCGATTATTTGGAAAGTCTTTTGTATGCCACTTCAAAAATAATAGTGGAAAATCAAGATTTGGGCGAAGATTTTAAAAACATAAGTAAAGTCATCTCTATCAGCATTTTATATTTCAATTTGGGCATTGGAGACGATTACATTTATTACGGAACCAATGAATTTCGTGGACTAAATACCGGTAACAAATTTATTGTAAAAAAACGGGTAAATATTTCAGAAACATTTGAGCCGAAATACAAATTTGTGGAGAAAAAAATATTTCCCGAATATTACATCATCACCGTAGAACGCTACAAAAATATAGTGAAAAAACGCATCGACGAATGGATTTATATGATTAAAAACAACGAAATAGCCGAAGGTTCGACCTCCAAAAATATAGATAAGGCAAAACAAAAACTTGCCCAAATCAATATGACAGAAGAAGAACGAAAACGCTACGAAAAATACCTTATCAATATGGCAAAAGACCGCGATGCCATAAATACGGCTAAGGAAGAAGGAAAAGTGGAAGGAAAATTGGAAGGAAAATTGGAAGGGAAATTGGAAGGGAAATTGGAAGGGAAATTGGAAGGGAAAATGGAAATAGCACTAAAAATGAAACAAAAAGGCATCGCAATTGAAGAAATCATTGAATTTACAGGATTAACAAAACAGCAAATTGATAAAATCTAAAATAGTTGAAATTCAAAAGACAACAGCAGGTTAAGAAAAAATTAGGACATCTTTTTTTTAATAAATAAGGTATTTTTCAATTTTTTATTCTATTTTAACAATTCAAAATAAATATTAAATTTTTTTTAAAGAAATGAAATTAGACGATTCAAAAACAAAAATTATAGCTACAATTGGTCCAAAATCGAGCGATAAAGAAGTATTGCGAAAAATGTTTCAAGCTGGCGTAGATGTTTGCAGAATTAATTTGTCGCACGATGTGCATGAGGCACATGCCGAAAAAATTAAAATTATTAGAGAATTAAATGCCGAATTGGGCATAAACGTGGCTATTCTTGCCGATTTGCAAGGTCCGAAACTACGCATTGGCGAAGTGGAAAACAATGAAATTTATCTGCAAGAAGAAAGTTTTGTGGAATTTGTAACTTATTCATGTTTAGGTACAGCAGAAAAATTGTATTTAAGTTACGAAGAATTTCCGCGAGATGTAGCTAAAGGCGATGCCATTTTAATAGACGATGGCAAAATTAAATTGGAAGTAATACAAACCAATGCCATTGATTCGGTTAAAGCCAAAGTCATTTATGGCGGAAAACTTTCTTCCCGAAAAGGAGTAAATCTTCCGAATACAAAAATTTCATTGCCCAGCCTCACCGAAAAAGATTTGGAAGACGCCAATTTTGCACTCGAACACAATGTCGATTGGCTGGCTTTGTCGTTTGTACGTGTGCCGAGCGATGTTATTGAGTTGAAACAGATGATAATACGCAAAAAAAAGAACGTTCGCGTAATTGCAAAAATTGAAAAACCCGAAGCTATTGCCAACATAGACGAAATAATAAAAGTTTCCGATGCCATTATGGTAGCACGCGGCGACTTGGGTGTAGAGATTGATTTTCAAGAAGTTCCCATGCTTCAGCGCGAAATTGTAGAAAAATGTATTGATGCTTCATGCCCTGTAATTATTGCTACTCAAATGATGGAAAGCATGATAACCAATTTCAGACCCACACGCGCCGAAGCCAGCGATGTGGCAAATGCCGTTTTGGCAGGCGTTGATACTTTGATGCTCAGTGGCGAAACTTCGGTTGGACGTTTTCCGGTAGAAGTAATTGAAAGTATGCACAAAATCATTGAACACACCGAACGCAAACGCTATCAATACAATAGAGGCTTGCCGCCAAAACCCGAAGACCCGCGTTTTATTTCCGATTCCATTTGTTACAGTGCCTCCATTATGGCAGAACGAATTGGTGCTAAGGCTATTATAACTTTTACCGACAAGGGAAAAACCGCTTACCGAATTTCGGGTTATCGTCCCAAAGCCGAAGTGTTTGCATTTACCAACCATCAAGAGCTAATTAGCTCTATGTCATTGCTTTGGGGAGTTAGAGCATTTTATTTTGAAAATTTTGACCACATTGACGATGCCATTGCTAAATCCATTGAAATTCTCAAAGAAAAAAACTTGGTAAAAGCAGGCGATATGGTTATTCACGTAAGCAGCACGCCTTTAAACGTTACTCGAACTACCAACATGCTCAAAATCACTAAAGTAGAATAACTATACTTTAAAATGGTTATAATTTGAGCTTTTATTTTTATGTAATTGCTTTGTAATTAGAACTTTGCCAAAGTTTTTAAACTTTGGCAAAGTTAAATAAGAAGCAGTTTACAGCAATGAGTGAAAATTTATTTTTTTTAAAATTAGTTTGCTAATTGTTATTAATCAAGTGTTTAGCGATTTTACAATATCTTCGGGCAAATCGAGTACATCTACAATGATAAGACAATCCAAAACATTGCTAAAATCGGGGTCGAGGTTAAAAGTAATTACTTTGGCATTCATGCTGAGGTATTTTTTGAGCAAAATAGGAAATG
>DYNA01000170.1 GCA_020721325.1 Paludibacter propionicigenes | reverse complement strand
ACAAATTAAATAATTTACATATATGTAGTGGTTTATAGTATATACCCCATATAATAAAAATTAAAATTTATTCCTTTTTTAATATAATTTGAAAATGAGTTGTTTATTTTACACGAAAAAATTAATTTTATTTTTAAAAAAATAAAACTCATAAAACATTAATCCTTAAAACAATAGAACCATTGAACCACAGAGCAACAGAGTAATAAAATGGGCATTATTCAACAACAATCCATAAAAGGAACTTTTTATTTATATGCCGGCGTCATTGTAGGCTTTGTAAGCACCATTGCGCTCACACACAGTTTGTCGAGCAATCAAAATGGGCTAATAAGTTTACTGGTATCTTATTCCGATGTGTTGGCTACTTTAGCAACTTTGGGTTTTAGCAATTTTATAGGCATTGTATTTCCGTATTTTCGGGACAAGCAGCATCAACACAAAGGCTTCTTTTTTATACTCACGGTGGTTTTATTAATAGGTTCGGCAGTGAGTGTTTTGCTGTATTATTTATTAAAGTTTTATACCTTTCATTTTCAAACCCCCAATCCCGATACCCTATTATTTTGGGATTATTTTACCTTTTTGCTGCCGTTAATATTGTTTCGATTTGCATTTATCTTATTCGATAAATATTACACCGTTTTATACAATGCCGTCATTGGCATTGTTTTAAAAGAGTTTGTACAACGAATTTTTATTTTGGCAAGCATAGGTTTTTATTTTTATGGGCTTGTTTCATTTGATATTTTTATTGTTTTGTATGTGAGTGCGTATATTTTTCCAACCCTTTTTATAGCTTTTTCGCTGTGGCGAAAAAAAGAAATTTTTTTCAAACCTCAATTGCATCATTTTACACCTCAAGTGCGAAAACAAATGTACAGCATGAGTTTTTACGGGTTAATAATCGGTTTTAACACCATTGCCATATTGAGGGTAGATACCATTATGATTAGTCAGTTGTTGGGATTAAGTTTAACCGGAATTTATACCATTACCTTTTATTTTGCCACATTAATAAAAATTCCGGCACGTGCGCTCACCAAAATAGTGGCGACGATTTTTGCCGATGCATGGAAATCAAATGATTATAAAATGATAGAAACCGTTTATTTTAAAAGTAGCGTACACCAATTTTTAATTGCCGTTTTGCTTTTTATCGGAATTTGGGCAAACATAGAAAATATTTTTCATATACTTCCCCCTGAGTATCAATCCGGTAGATGGGTTATTTTTTTTATAGGCATCAGCGCGTTGTTTGAAATGCTTGCCGGAGGCAGTGCGCTACTAATTTCCACTTCGCGTCAGTACCGAATGCTTTCGGTGTTTATGTTTGTTTTGTTGGTTTTGCTTATTGTTACCAATTTTATTTTTATTCCTCTTTGGGGAATGAATGGAGCAGCATTTGCTTCGGCGTTATCCACTTTTATTTATTTTTTAATTCGGTATTTATATATTTTAAAAAAGTATAAAATGAATGGATTAGGAAAGGTTCACATCAAAATATTATCTATTGGCATCGTTTCCTATTTGCCTTCTTATTTTTTACCCGAAATGAAACATTTTATTTTAGATATTTTTGTTCGGAGCAGTTTAATTAGCCTTGTTTTTGGAATACTGGTTTATTTTTCAAACATTTCTACCGAAGTCAATGACATTTTACAATTAATCAAAAATAAACTTTTTTTAAAAAAATAAAGCCTTTTTTAATACCTTAAATTTGCAAATCAAATGCTTACGAAACAAGAGTCATTGCGTCATTTGTTTGAAAAATGCTTTCAATTTAAGTACCAATAAGCTGTTTATTAAACTATTGACGATGACGTGCAAATTTTAAGCAAATTTTCAAATCTCTTAAAAAATAAATCGTATTCTATTTTATCTAAATAATTTAAAATCAAACATTTGTAATATTTCACGTTACACACTTTTCTAAACATTATTTAATTACATCATTTTTTTTGTTTTTTATAAAAAAAAATCATAATTTTGATACATAAATTTTTTATAAATAAAAACATTTATTTTTGTTTTAATTTCTGAAAATCAGAATACTAAGTAAATTTATTGGAAAAATGGCGGAAAAAGATATAAAACAGCAACAAACTGAAAATCAACTCGAAGCAGGAACTTACGAAATCATTCAAGCCCGATTGAAAAAACAAGGCGATGACCTTAGAAATCGATTGACTTTGCTCAACAATGCGCGAAAAGAGGTTTTTGGTTCTATCGAAACCAAACTCATTGCCAATGAACGAATTACAACCGAAAATTCGTGCATTCCCTCAGATATGCTCGCAGTCGGTAATAAATTTCTTTTCGGGTACAACGTACATATAGGCTTGCGCAAAGGCATGAGCATTGCAGATGTTTTCAGTGTTTACGAGTATAATGAACACCATTTTAAACAAACTGACAACCAATTAATTGCCGATAAAACCTTTGCTGAAGATTTTACCAATTTATATACTTATTATAAAAATACTTACTTTGTAAAATTTGCCGTAATCGGCGTGCATTTGTTCATGGTTTTCAGAATTGGCAAAGGCATACACGACATAAAAACCTTTAAATGGCTTATTTTGGAAGAAAACGGTGAGCAAACCCTTAAATATCTCAACAACCGAAGCGACCACGAGTACCTTTTCCCCGACCAACATGAATTTACTTGGAAACGCCCCACGCGCGATGACCACCGATACGGAAAACACCCGCATATTTCCATAGAAGATAAAATTTTTGTGGAAACTACGGAAGGCGATTTGACCATTAAAATTGAAAATAATACCGATTCCGGCAAGGGAATTTATTCCGAAGACGTTGAAAACAAAGACCAAACGCTCGACGATGCCGAGTTTTATTATTCCATAATCGGAAATCTGATTGTTTTGAAAATAAGACCCTATCAAGAACAAAAATTCCGGTATTTTGTTTACAATCAAAAAATTCAGCAGGCAAAACGCATTGACGCACTCGAAGATTCGTGCGTGCTTTTGCCCGACGACCACGGAATTATTTTTGCCAACGGATATTATCTTCAAAACGGAGAATCGAAGTTTTTTGACCTCGACAACAGCAAAATGATGTTTGAAAAGCGAATTTCATCGCCCAACGGCGAAGATTTTATGTACGCTTTTTACAATCAAACCGCTCAATCGTACATGCTTTTGCTTTACAATTTGATAGAGCAAAAAGTAGCTACGCCCATAGCTTGCAACGGTTTTACCATTTTTGAAAACGGCGAAATGTGCTATTTCCGCACCAATCAGGAGGCGCAAAAGCATCACGCCATTCAGATTTGGCAAACTCCTTACATTGCAGCCGATTTCGATACTTACGAAGCCAAAGACAGTTTCCTTTTCAAAGTGGGAAACAAAGACATCGTTCGGGCAATGGCAGAATGTACCGAGTTAATTAATTTGGTAAACAAAGAAGATTCTTATGCCGGTTTATATCACGATTTGGTAAAAAAATCTACCGATATTCTCGATGCTTACTATTGGCTTTCCAATGCCGAAGCGGGCGAATTAAATCTTCCGATTTTGGAAATTAAAAAAGCTGCCGTTTCTGCCATCGATGAGTTTGAAAAAGTACTGAAAATAAAGAAAAACACCAAAGAACAAGTTGATAAAGTTACCACGCAAGCCGACGAATTGGTCAAAGCCATCAAACGCCGAGTTTTAGAAAAAATTGACGAGTTTGTTTTCTATTTGGCAGAATTGCGTAAGGTTCGCGGCGAACTGATTTCGCTCAAAGAATTGCGTTATGTAAACCTCAACGAGATTGAATTTCACGAAAAACAAGTTGCCGAGCAAACTCAAATCTTGTCGCAATCCACCATCGAATTTCTTTTGAAAGAAAATGCCCTCAATCCGTACAAAGACAAAGTGGAGGACATTCGCAAAAGCATTGAAACCGTAGCTAAAGTAATCGACGCCAACAAGATAGAACAAACCATCGACCAAGTTTCGCGCGAGTTGGAAATGCTTATCGACATAGTGAGCAACCTAAAAATTGAAGACACCACGCAAACTACGCGAATTATTGACAACATTTCGACCATTTATTCGAGTTTTAACCAAATACGAGCTAATTTAAGACGCAAACGTCAAGAATTGCAGACTTTTGAGGGAAAAGCCGAGTTTAACGCACAAATAAAATTGGTAAGTCAAGGCGTTATCAATTATTTAGACCTGTGCGATGCACCCGAAAAAACAGACGAATACCTCACCAAAATTATGGTGCAACTCGAAGAATTGGAAGGAAAATTCTCGGAGTTTCCCGAATTTGTTGATGAAATAGCCACCAAACGCGAAGAGGTTTACGATGCCTTTGAGTCGCGAAAAGTAAGCCTTATCGAAGCCCGAAATCGCCGTGCCGACTCGCTTTATCAGTCCGGCGACCGCATTTTGAAAGCTATTAACAACCGCATTTCGCGCTTTACAACCGTTGCCGAAATCAACGGTTATTATGCTGCCGACCTGATGATTGAAAAACTACGCGAAATAGTTAATCAACTCATTGCTATTCAAGATACTGTAAAATCAGATGAATTGCAAAGCCGTTTAAAATCCATTCGCGAAGACGCCATTAGACAGCTCAAAGACAAAAACGAACTTTTTGTAGCCGGCGAAAACATTATTCAATTCGGAAAATACAATTTCTCGGTAAACACCCAAAAATTGGGGCTTACGACCGTTTTTCGCGAAAGCGAAATGTATTATCACCTTACGGGAACCGGCTTGTTTGAACGGATTGAAAATGAAGAATTTAATAAAACCAAGGAAGTTTGGCAGCAAACCCTCATTTCCGAAAATCAACAGCTTTACCGAAGCGAATATTTGGCGTATTTGGTTTATAATGAAGCCATTGAAAACAAGCAAACCGAAGCCTTGAGCGTGCTTGCGCCGGCGCAATTGCAAGAACACATTAACAAATTTATGTCGGTGCGCTACAACGAGGGCTATATCAAAGGCATTCACGATTTTGATGCCGCCATTTTCCTTGTTACTCTGCTCGAAATTCGCACAAAAGCCGATTTGCTTTATTTTTCGCCTTCGGCACGTGCTTTGGCAGAACTTTTTTGGCAAAAAGGTTTTGCAAACGACGAAAAACAATTGATTAATCAGCAAATCAAGTCGTTGGGATTCATTTTGGAGGCTTTTCCCGAAAGTAAGGAATTTCAGCCTTTAATTTTGGTTTTAGAAAAAAGTATTCAGGCTTTCGCCGAAAAAAATAATCTCTGTGAAATTCATTTTTCGCGCCAAGCGGCGGAATATTTATTTCACGAAATCAAACGAGGCGACCAATTTATTGTTGATACTTCGGCTGTAAAACTTTTGGAAAATTTTGAGGTATTTTTGAAAGAAAATTCGCTTACGCAAAAATATTCTCAATCGCTCCAGAATTTGCACAATGATTTTATAAAACGCTCGGTAATAAAGAGTTGGGTAGTTTCGTATTTTGAACAAAACAAACTTTCAAACAGCGAATACATTAGCGAAATAACAAACCTTTTGCTTTTGAACAATTTGAGCAATAAAAAACGCATTGAAGTAGCTCTAAGCCAAGATTTGAGCGGCTTTCAAGGAACGCACCCCAGCATAGAAGGACAAAAATACCCATTCAAATTCATTGATTTTATGCAAAAGTTGGAAACTTACATTCAAAAAGTAGTTCCGGTTTTTGAACGCTATGCCGAATTGAAAAAACAATTGGTGGAAACCTATGAAAAAGAACTTCGCCTAAGCGAATTTATACCGCGCGTGCTGACTTCGTTTGTTCGCAACCAGTTGATTGATAAGGTTTATCTGCCTTTAATCGGTGCAAACCTTGCCAAACAAATAGGCACGGCGGGCGAAAACAAACGCACCGACCTTTCGGGCATGTTGCTTTTGATTTCGCCTCCGGGTTACGGAAAAACGACCATTATGGAGTACATTGCCAATCGATTGGGCATTATTTTTATGAAAATTAATGGACCCGCCATTGGGCATGAAGTAACTTCGGTTGACCCCGCCGATGCACCCAACGCTACGGCGGCTATGGAATTGAATAAGTTGAACTTAGCCTTTGAAATGGGCGACAACGTAATGATTTATCTCGACGATATTCAGCATTGCAACCCCGAATTTTTGCAAAAATTCATTTCCTTTTCCGATGCTCAGCGCAAAATTGAAGGCACGTACAAAGGAAAAACCAAAACGTACGATTTTAGAGGCAAAAAAGTGTGTTTGGTAATGGCTGGAAACCCGTACACCGAAAGCGGCGACAAATTTAAAATACCCGATATGTTGGCAAACCGCGCCGATATTTACAATTTGGGCGACATCATAGGCGATACGGCTGATGTTTTCAACTTGAGTTATGTAGAAAACAGCATGACTTCCAATCCTATTTTGGCAAAATTGGCAGCCAAAAGCCAAAAAGACGTTTATACTTTGGTAAAACTTGCCGAAACGGGAAACAAAGAAGGACTTGATTTTGAGGCAAATCACTCGCCCGAAGAAGTGAACGAATATGTGGACATTTTGAAAAAAATGCTTACGGTGCGTGAGGTCATTTCGCTTGTAAATCAAGAATATATCGCTTCGGCAGCTCAACAAGAGCAGTACCGAACCGAACCGGCGTTTAAAATGCAAGGTTCGTACCGAAACATGAACAAATTGGCAGAAAAAATAATGCCCATTATGAACGAAAAAGAGCTGGAAACTTTAATTTTGTCGCACTACGAAGGGGAATCGCAAACTTTGACCAGCAGTGCGGAAGCGAATATGCTCAAATTTAAAGAAATTACCGGAAAACTTTCGCCGCAGGAAAAAGAACGTTGGATACAGATAAAAGAAATTTTCCAACGCGAACAAAAGTTGAAAGGCTTTGGGCAAAACGCCCAGATAGCCCATGCGGTTGAGCAAATGCAAAAAATAGCAGGCTCATTGGAAGGCATCAAACATTCGCTTTCGAGTGTAGTGATTTCGTAACGGGTTTCTTTATCAAAATAGTGCTTTTTTAGAACGTTATGGAAAATATTTTTCGTAAAGAAAACATTAAAATAATTAAAGCCATTGGAAAAGGAAAATCAGGTATTTCTTATTTGTGTGAGGTCGATTCCAGAGATGTAATTTTAAAACAAATGCACAATGAAATGATAGATTATTATCATTTTCAAAAATCAAAAATTCAATTGGAAATTGAAGCTTACCAAGTTTTAGAAAAATTGCCGATTAAAATACCAAAGTTACTTTATTATAATATTGAAAATGAGTATTTAATAAAAGAATACATCAAAGGCGAAACCATAGCAGAATGTATTGCAAAAGGCGAACTTTCTTTTAATATTTTTGAGAAAATTTATTCTTGGGCTACTGAGTTGGAAAAACAGAATGTAAACATCGATTATTTTCCAAATAATTTTGTTTTTTCTGAAGATGAATTGTATTATATTGATTATGAAATAAATGAATACACCGCCGAATGGAATTTTTTGAACTGGGGCATTTATTATTGGCTCAACTACGAGGGGTTTTCAAAATTTATGCAAACGAATGATGCTCAGCATATTAATATTTTCAACACCGGAAAACCAATTAAAACTGATCAATTGGAAGAAAGAAAGCATGTTTTGCTAAAAAAATTGGAGAATTTACTGCCAACTCTATTAAAGACATCGTAAACAATAAAAACAAATAAAATGATAGACATATTAGCAAAATGGACAGTTATCGCATTCGGTATATTCATTATTTTTGTTGGATTTCTTATGCTTTTTAAACCTAAAAATGTCAATCAAATATTAAGAAAAATGGCGAGTACAAATTTAATAAACTATACGGAAATTACTTTAAGACTAATTCCAGCATCTGCCATGATTATATGTTCCGATTTTGCCAAATATTCCAACATATTTGAATTATATGGTTGGATAATGCTCATCACAACTCTTGTTCTATTTTTTATCCCAAGAACAATTCACCATAATTTTTCCCTAAAAATTGCAATTCATTTTAAACCATTTTACTTTCAATTAATTTCGCCACTCTCTTTTTTAATAGGAACTTTTCTAATTTATGGGGTAATTTAAACATTCTATTAAATATCAATGAATTGAATACTTCAAACGGGAATTTTGCCATTTTTTTTTAACGGGTTTGTTTATTTTGTAAAAAAATTTAAAATAAATTCCTCTATTTTTCTCAAAAAAATACGGGTATATGGTTTGTTTTTTCTCGTATTATGTAGTTAGAACACTGATTTAGACTGATTGGACTGATTTGCACTGATTTTTTTCATGGTATTACAAAGCTGGCGGGGTAGCTGAGAGCGACCCCGCCAGATGACTGTCTGCTAAAATAAAAAAAGAGACGCTACTGTTTGTGCGTCTCTTTTTGTTGATGATTAACTGACCGTGCATATTCATGAAATGTTAATTTTTTATTTTTTTTATAAAATATTTTTTATATTATATAAAATAATGCTTAAAAAATAGATATTATAATTAGGAATATGTTTTTTTTTAAGTAAATAATTGTTTTCTTTTTATTGTTTTATTGTATAAATTTTGATTGGTAGGGTATGTATGTAGATTTTAATTATTCGATTTTGGTATTTTAAGTATTGAAGGAGATTGAGGGCGTATTCAAAACTCTTTTAAGGGGGTGCAAAGCTCTTTAAGGCTTTCTCATTGCTAAAATG
>DYNA01000169.1 GCA_020721325.1 Paludibacter propionicigenes | reverse complement strand
TTTTTTTATCGGTATGGTGTAAATTGGAACGCGGATAACACGGATTGGACGGATTTTCACGGATTTTTTTTCTCGCAAAGTCGCAAAGATTTTTTTAATGGGAACACGGATTTTCACGGATTTTTATTTGTTTTTTGAAAATTGTTTTTTATATTTGTGTTTTAATTTTTGAAATAAAAGGTGTGGTTTTTGTTCCAATAACCACCACTCTAATTTAATAAAATAGTTATTTACAATGTTTTATAAAAACACAAAGTAAGTATAAAAAAAAATAACCACACCTGAGATGTGGGGTTATTGAAACGTTATGTTCTATTAAAAACCAATGACAACCAGATGACAGATAATTTCGGCAAAGCCGATTAGAGAACGCAGGACAAATGAAAAATTCTGATACTTTTGTAAAAAAATAAAAACGAGATAATGAACGAAACACAACATAATCAAATTGTAAATTTTATATGGTCTATCGCCGACGATGTTTTGCGTGATGTGTATGTACGTGGAAAATACAGAGATGTGATTTTGCCAATGACTGTAATTCGCCGTATTGACTGTTTGTTAGAAACTACCAAAGATAAAGTATTGGAAGATTTGAAATTCCTGAACGAGAATTTAATTTTTGAACACAATTCATTATTTAAAAGCACAGGTAAACCGTTTTACAATACATCGGAATTTACGCTTAAAACGCTTTTAAACAGTCCGACAAACATAAAAGAAAACTTCAAAAATTATTTGGACGGTTTTTCGGATAATGTAAAAGAAATTATCAGTAAATTCAAGTTTTACAATCAATTGGAAACATTGAATGACGCTAATGTTTTGTTCGATTTAATTCAAAAATTTACTTCCACAAAAATAAATTTGAGCAGCGAGCCTGTTTTGAACGGAAACGGTGATGTATTAATGGAAGGCTTGACAAATTTGGGAATTGGTTATGTGTTTGAAGAACTTATCAGAAAATTTAACGAAGAAAACAACGAAGAAGCAGGAGAACATTTCACGCCACGAGATATTATAAAACTGATGACAAATATTGTCTTTTTGCCAATTGAAAAAGAATTGAAAAAAGGTGCAAAATTTACAATTTACGACCCAGCGTGTGGAAGTGGCGGAATGCTTACAGAAAGCGAAAAATTTGGAAAACTGATTGCGCCAAAAGCAAAATTCGATTTGTACGGACAAGAAGTAAATCCCGAAACTTGGGCACTTTGCAAAGCCGATATGCTGATTAAAAGCGGTACGCAAGACGACCTTTCCGAATATGTTTTTTACGGTTCTACCCTATCAAAAGACGGTTTTCCGAATATGGAATTTGATTTTATGTTTTCAAATCCGCCTTATGGTAAATCTTGGAAAACAGACCAAGACGCAATTTTTGACGAAAAGAAAAAGGAAATTAAAGACGACCGTTTTAAAAACGGTTTGCCAAAAATTTCAGACGGACAAATGCTTTTTCTTGTAAATATGCTAACCAAACGGAAAAAACAAAGTGCATTAGGCAGCCGTATTGCAACGGTTCATAATGGTTCGGTTTTATTTTCGGGCGACGCAGGAAGCGGTGAGAGCAATATACGAAAATGGATTATTGAAAACGATTTTTTGGATTGCATTATTCAAATGCCCGGAGATATGTTTTATAATACAGGACTTACAACATATATTTGGCTATTATCCAATAAAAAAACAAGCGAAAGAAAAGGCAAAATACAATTGATTGACGCTACCGATATTTGCGTAAAACGTACAAAATCGCTTGGCAAAAAAGCAAATGAATTTTCTGATGATAACATTCATAAAATCACCGAATTTTACTTAAACCCAAACTGTGGCACGGTTTTGAACCGTGCCACAGTTAGCAAAGTTTTTGATTGTGATGATTTTGGTTTTTATAAAATTACCGTTGAACGACCTTTACGCCTTGCTTTCCAATTTGATGAAGAAAAAGCAAAAATTGAAAAATGGAATATTAAATTTAGCAATTGGATTGCTAATTTTAAAAAGTTATTTGGCACAGCCAAACAAATGAATTTTAACGATGTAAAAGCAAAAGTAACAAAATACGCTACCGACAACGATATAAAATTATCCGATAAAGATAAAAAAGATTTGTTTGAGCCGTTTATTAGTAAAGACCCAACAGCCGAAAAAGTTATAAAAAAGAAAACCAAAGAAAAAACCGACTACGAACCCGACAGCGATTTACGAGATACTGAAAACGTGCCTTTGAAAGAAGATATTACCACGTATTTTAACCGTGAAGTTATTCCACACGCCCCAGACGCTTGGATTGACGAAACAAAAACCATAAAAGGTTACGAAATTAATTTTAGCCGTTATTTTTACAAATCGAAACCACTCAGAACTTTGGACGAAATTAAAGCCGACATTTTGGCATTAGACAAAGAAACAGAAGGTTTATTAAAGCTCATAATTTCTTAATCTATGAAACCAGAATATCTACAAAATATACCAGACGATTGGGAAATTTTTCCTTTAAAACGTGTTGCAAGTGTTGATTATGGTATTACTTTACAACTTGACACGGCTTATAAAGAAAATGGAGTAAGAATTTTGACTGTTCAAAATATCACATTAGACGGAAATCTTAACCTAACTAATGAATTTTATATTGATAACCATTTAGTTGCTAATAACGATTATCTACAAAAAGGAGATTTATTATTTAATTGGCGCAATGGTAGTGAAATGCACGTTGGAAAAACTTATTATTTTGATTTAGATAATATTTACACTCACGTATCTTTTCTGTTAAGGTTACGTTGTTTCGATTTAATGCTACCAAGATATTTGCAGTTTTTTATCAATGCTTTACGTTTGCAAGGTTTTTTTTCATCAGCAAAAGACCAAGTAAATCGTACTTTCAATAGTACAGAATTGTCACGTTTTTTTGTTCCTGTTCCACCAATTTCAATTCAAAAAACGATTACAGATTTCATTCTTGAAAAAACTAATCCAATAGATAAAATAATAGAAACAAGACAAAAATTATTTGAAATATTTCAGGAACATACAGAAACATTATTATTTACGGGCGGAGTAGATGAAAAAACGAAAAAGAAAAAATCGGATATATTTTGGCTTCCTGAAATTCCTAAAAATTGGAAAACCGTGAAAGCAAAACATTTATTTGGCGAAATCAGCATAAAAAATTTTCCAAACGAAACCATTTTATCAGCCACACAAGACAAAGGTGTAATTCCACGTTCCGACATTGAAGACGGCGTAGTAATGCCCGCAGGCGACCGCAGCAATTACAAATTGGTTGAAATTGGCGAGTTTGTAATTAGTTTGCGTTCGTTTCAGGGCGGCATAGAATATTCGGGTTATCGTGGTTTGGTAAGCCCTGCATATACGGTTTTGCGAGCAAAACAAGAAATTGGAACTTCGTTTTATAAATATTTGTTCAAAACCAGTTATTTTATTGGTGCATTAAATACCATAATCACAGGAATAAGAGACGGTAAAAACATAAATTACAGCGACTTTGCCGAACTTATTTTGCCCGTTCCACCATTGGAAGAACAAATACGAATAGGCGAAATTTTGGACAATAAACAACAATTAATTGCACATTATCAAAAAGAAATCAGTTTGTTGCAAGAATATCGCACCCGCTTAATTTCGGACGCAGTATTTGGGAAAATAGTCTGAAGCAGAATTTACAGAATTTGAGAATAAACAGAATTAATTCTGAAAATTCTTTAATTTTGTAAATTCTGATACAGACAATATTTAGTAAATTTAAAAATTCAATAAATTATGGTCAAAGATGAATTAACATACAAGATAATAGGTTGTGCAATGGAAGTGCATAATACACTTGGCAATGGATTTCAGGAAGTCATTTATCAACGTTGTTTGGCAATTGAATTACAAAATGCAGGAATAGAGTTTATACGAGAAAAAGAACAAGAAATATATTACAAAGGAACTCATGTAGGCACACGAAGAGCCGATTTTGTTATTCCTGAACAACTCACTATTGAACTTAAAGCAACAATTAATCTTGAAGATGTACATTTAGCACAGGCAAAAAATTATGTTGTAGCTTATGATTTTCCAAAAGGACTTTTAATAAACTTTGGTGCAAACAGTTTACAATATAAATTAATATTTAATCCCAAATATAATCAAAAAGTTTAAACCAGAATTTTCAGAATTAAAGAATGTTCAGAATTTTTCTTAATTTTGTTAATTCTAAAATTTTGCAAATTCTGGTTAAGACAATATTCTGTTAATTCTAAAATTTTGCAAATTCTGGTTAAGACAATATTCTGTTAATTCTAAAATTCTGTAAATTCTGGTTAAGACAATATTCTGTTAATTCTAAAATTTTGCAAATTCTGGTTAAGACAATATTCTGTTAATTCTAAAATTTTGCAAATTCTGGTTAAGACAATATTCTGTTAATTCTAAAATTCTGTAAATTCTGGTTAAGACAATATTCTGTTAATTCTAAAATTCTGTAAATTCTGATACAGACAAAAAAATTAAATTATATGGAAACAATTACAATTAAAGTAGATAATACGGCTAATGCTTTGTTTCTGCAAGAATTGTTACTCAAATTTCAGTTTGTAAAAGCAATTGAAACCGGCAAAAAAAACAAAGTGAGTTTAAAGGAACGTTACAAAACGTTACCAATACATTGGGCAACAGCAAAACCAAGTATAGAAGATTTTACAAGCATAGTAACCAACCGTAAATTATCATTAACCGAAATACGCGAAAAAGCATGGAAAAGGAACTTGTAATTTAGCTGCAAAACTGTGGCACGGTTCAAAACCGTGCCACAGTTATACAGTTTTACACCAAAATACAATTACGCAAGTGCCACTTGCACAAATAAAAAAATTATGAATTTTGATAAAGATAACATATATCACGTTTACAATCGTGGAAATAATAGAGAGCAAATTTTTTACTCACACAAAAATTATATTTTCTTTTTGGAAAAAATAAGAAAACAAATATTTCCACACTGCGAAATACTTGCATATTGTTTAATGCCAAATCATTTTCATTTTTTGATTTATGCAGATGATAGAACAATTTGTACGGTCAAAAAAGCAAATCAAGATAGAAATGTTTTTAGTGAAGGAATGAGAATAGTTTTAAGTACTTATACACAGGCAATTAACAAACAAGAAGGTCGTGTTGGTTCATTATTTACGCAAAATACAGAAGCCAAACCACTGAGTGATAATACTATTCTGAACAGTGGCACGGTTCAAAACCGTGGCATTGTTAATTTAGGTATGGATTACGTTTTTACTTGTTTTCAATATATTCATCAAAACCCAATGCGAGCAGGTTTAGTAAAAAAAATGGAAGAGTGGCAATATTCTTCATTTGTTGATTATTGCGGAATACGAAAAGGGACTTTAAGCAATCAGAAATTGGCGTATGAAGTTTTAAATTTTGATAAAGAAAATTTTTATAATCAATCGTATACAGTAATTGACGAACAAAAACTAAAAGGAATTTGGTAGAGCAAAACTGTGGCACGGTTTTAAACCGTGCCACAGTTTATAAAACAAATAATTATGGACAAAAAATTTAAAGAAAAAGAAGTTGAAAACCTGATTGAAACGCATTTACTGATAAACGCAGGTTACATAAAAGGCAGTCCGCTTGATTATGATAAGGATTTTTGCATTGACAAAGCAAAACTATTTCAATTTTTGGCAGATACGCAACCTGTTGAATTTGCCGCCTTGCAGCAAAAAACAAATTGGGAACAAAAATTTTTGCAACGCATAAAAGAAAAAATCAGCAAAGACGGAATTATTGAAGTTTTACGCAAGGAACTGAAACATGACACCGATTTACAATTTTCGTTGTATTACAAACAACCGGCATCAAACTTAAATCCGCTTTCGATAACGAATTACAAAAAAAATATATTTTCGGTAACACGCCAATTAATTTACAGCACAAAAAATAAAAACTCGCTTGATTTAGTGCTGTTTATTAATGGTTTGCCTGTAATAACAACCGAACTGAAAAACGAACTTACACGCCAAAACTACAAAGACGCAATACGTCAATATCAGGAAGACCGCGACCCGAAAGAACCATTATTTCATTTTGCACGTTGTTTGGTTCATTTTGCCGTTGATACCGATTTGGTTTACATGACAACCGAATTGAAAGGAAAAAACACATTCTTTTTGCCGTTCAATAAAGGTTACAAAAGCGGTGCAGGAAACCCACCAAACGAACACGGTTTGAAAACCGATTATCTTTGGAAAGAGATATTTACAAAGGAAAAATTAAGTACCATAATTGAAAAATACGCCCAAATTACCGAAGAAGATGTTTTAGCTGAAAACAGTGACACGGTTTTAAACCGTGCCACTGTTAAAAAACGCAAATTAATTTTTCCACGCTATCATCAATTCGATGTAGTTTCAAAAATTTTGTTGCACGCAAAAACAAACGGTACTGGACAAAAATATTTAATTCAACATTCGGCAGGTTCAGGCAAAAGTAATTCAATCAGTTGGTTGGCTCATCAATTAGTAGAAGTACACGACAACAAAGAAAATGCAATTTTCGACAGCGTAATAGTTGTAACCGACCGCAAAATATTAGATAAACAAATACGAGATAATATAAAGCAATTTGCACAGGTTAAAGGTGTAGTTCAACCAATTACCGAAGGTTCAAAACAACTGAAAACGGCATTGGAAGAAGGCAAAAAAATAATTATCACAACTATACAAAAATTTCCGTACATAGTTGACGAAATTGGTCTTTTACCTTCGCAGCGTTTTGCAATAATGATTGACGAAGCGCACAGCAGCCAAAGCGGAGAAACCGCAGGAAAAATGAACCAAACATTAAAAAACGAAAAGCCCGAAACCGAAGAAGAAGAAACCACCGAAGACAAGATTTTAAAAATAATGCAAAACCGTAGAATGTTAGAAAATGCCAGTTATTTTGCATTTACGGCAACGCCCAAAAATAAAACAATCGAACTTTTCGGCACAAAACAACCAGACGGAACATTCAGAGCGTTTCATCATTACACAATGAAACAAGCAATTGAAGAAGAATTTATACTTGATGTTTTAAAAAATTACACAACCATTCAGAGTTACTATAAACTACTGAAAACCATTGAAGACGACCCGTTATACGATACAAAACAAGCAAAAAAGAAACTGAAAAAATACGTTGAAAACAACGAATATCCAATACGCAAGAAAACAGAAATAATGATTGAGCATTTTATAAACAATGTAAAATCAAAAATAAACCACGAAGCCAAAACAATGGTTGTAACAGGTTCAATATTACAGGCATTGAAATATTATTTTGCGTTTCTTGATGTAATCAAAGAAAATAATTTACCATTCAAAGCAATTGTAGCATTTTCGGGCAAAAAGGAATACGAAGGAATTGAATACGATGAAGATAAATTAAACAGTTTTCCGAGCAGCGATATTCCAAAAACATTTAAAAAACAGGAATACAGATTTTTAATTGTAGCAAACAAATTTCAAACAGGTTTTGACGAACCACGTTTGCAAACAATGTACGTGGATAAAAAATTGGAAGGAGTTCAGGCAGTTCAAACGCTTTCACGCTTAAATCGTTGCTACAAACCGCACAAAACCGAAACTTTTGTTTTGGATTTTTACAACCAAGTAGATGAAATACGAGAAGCATTTCAACCGTACTACGAAACAACAGTATTAAGCGAAGAAACCGACAGAAACCGTTTAAATGAATTGCTTGACGCTTTGGACAATGCACAAGTTTACACAACCGACAACGTAAACGAATTTATCGAATTACTTTTTAACAACGCACACAGAGACGACATTGAAAATTATTTGGATAAAATGGTCGAAAATTATTTAACCGAACTAAACGAAGACCAGCAAATTGAATTTAAACAAAATGCTGTTTCGTATTGCAGAACTTATACATTTTTAAGTCAAATTTCTAACTTCAAAAATCCGTACTACGAAAAATTAAATTTGTTCATTAATTTATTGCATCGCAAATTACCACGCACCCAATTTGATGATTTCACGGAAGGACTTTTGCAAGCAATTGATTTGGACAGTTACCGCAACCAAAAAACGGTTGATAAAACCGACATAAAATTAACAGCAGAAGACGGAGTAATTGACCCTTTAACACCAACACCTGGCGGCGGCGGAATTGAAAGAGAATTTGACCCACTTTCGCAAATACTCAACGATTTTAATAATCGTTTTGGCACAAATTGGACAGAAGAAGACAAGCGTTTTCTTTTCAAAATCATTCCCGAAACGGTAATGCAAGACGAAGAAATAATGAATGTAATTTTGCAAACACTATTAAATAAAGACGTTGCAAACGCCAAAACAACCAGCGACAAAAAAGTAAAAGACGTAATGGAAGACCAATTGCATCAATTTACAGCATTATACAAAATGTTTGCAACAAACGCAGAATTTAAAAATTACATTAACTCTTATGTTTTCAACAAAATAAATGATACAATTAATAAAAAAGTAGCATGATAAACGAGCTAATAGATAGATTTGTGCGTAGTCCCGACAAAGTTTAGAGTTTTTAAGGGCAATAGGTGTTTGCACTTTTGTTTTTTTTGCATTGTACTAAATTTGAAACATTTGTGCTAAATTACAAAAAAAACAAAAGAGCAAACGATTTTTAATTTTTTGTTGCCC
>DYNA01000168.1 GCA_020721325.1 Paludibacter propionicigenes | reverse complement strand
AAATAAAATATTTTTTCTAATTTGTAAATGTTATTTATTTACGATTACTAAGTTAAAATAGTGAAATGCCCTTAAAAAATAGCATTGTGCTAAATAATTTTGTTTTTCGGTTTCAGTGATACCTTCAACACCGTCAATGCCATCTAATATGTTGTTTACTAAGTTGATGCCTTCATACGAAGTGTTCCAAAGGCTTTCTACGTAAGCGTTGGAAGCTTGTATGTTGTTGGCTGAAATTTCACGGTATTCGGCTTTGCTGCCGCGAGCTATAAAATTATCGGCTGCCAAATCGGCAAAAACCAACAAATCGGTGGCTATCGAACCGGATTGTAAAATATTGTAAGCTCCTATTAATGAGCCATCTAATCCTTTTTTTGTGGTCAAAACTTCATCGGCTTCAATGGAGTCGTAAGGTTTTACTTCGAGTATTTCGCAAGCACTGAAAAAAAGGGCAAAAAAGCTATATAAAATTATTATTTTTAGTTTCATTTTTTATCTTTTTTTAAGAAATTATTTTTTTTATTTTTATAAATTATTTTTTGTAAAAAAAATTATAAAAAAATATCTTTTTTATTTATTTTCTTTAAAAAATAATTGCTTTTTTTTTATTTTTTTTACAAAAATATTTTTTAAAAATCAATATTTACACCAAAAAGGACTACGCGTGGATGTGGGAAGGTGAAAAAGTCTGTTCCCATACCAAATTCGTAACCTTCGCCGTCGTAGTTTACTTCGGGGTCGAGACCTGTGTACTGCGTGAAAGTGAGCAAGTTTTGTCCTTTTACATAAAGTCTCAAATTTGAAATTCCTTTTAATTTTTTAAGTATTTCTGGGCTGAAATTGTAGCCCAAAGTAGCTTCTTTCAGGCGCATGTACGAGCCATCTTCCATGTAACGAGTCGATTGACGGTTGTTGTACGTTCCGCCAAAGCGAGGAATTTGTGTTATGTCGCCTATATTTTGCCATTGGGTAAGTACGGTAGCTAATTGATTATCAGACTCTCCATACGAATTGTTTTCTAAATATCGGCGTGTTCCGTTGAAAATGTCGTTTCCGTAAACAAACTGGAAAAAGAAGCGTAAATCGAAATTTTTATACGAAAGGCTATTTGTCAAACTTCTTGTAAATAAAGGATTTGGGTCGCCAACTACAAATTGGTCGTTTACATCTATCATGTTGTTATTGTTTAAATCGGTCAAGACCAAATCGCCAGTGGAAGGGGCAACTCCTTTGGATTTGTACATGTAAAATACGCCAAGCGGTTGTCAAACAATTATGGCATTATTTCCGCGCGAAGTTGAGTAAATAGGCTGGTCATTGTAAAGTTCTAAGACTTTATTTTGGTTAAACGAAATATTAAAACTGGTTTTCCACACCAACTTTTTATCTATGTTTGTAGAATTGATTGTAAACTCGTAGCCTTTGTTTTCTATTGAGCCTACATTGGTCATAAAGCTTGTAAAACCGGAGCTTCCGGGCAATGGACGCGGTAAAAGAAGGTCGTTTGTGAGATTGTAATAATATTCAGCCGAAAGTACCAAGCGACCATTGAAAAATTCCATATCTAAACCGGTATTAAAATTGGAAGTTGTTTCCCATTTTAAATCGGGATTTGGAATTTGTTTTGGGGCTAAACCCGGAAGGCTGTAATAATTGCGTGCGGTGATGTAAAGATTTTGATAACGATTGTTTCCGATTTGGTCATTTCCGGTGAGACCATAACCAATTTTCATTTTTAAATCGCTGAAAATGTTTTGATTAGCCATGAAAGGTTCTTCTATAATTCGCCATGCAAAAGAAGCGGCAGGTAAAAAAGCATATCGATTGTTTGAGCCGAATTTTGACGAACCATCGGCACGTAAACTCACTTCGAGTAAGTATTTATCAGCAAGATTGTATTTTACACGACCAAAATAAGAAGTAATTCCCTCGTCGGTGGCATCGGTGTAGGCTTGGTCAATGTTTCCGGCAGAATTAGCATATTCGGGGTAAACCGAAGGAAAATTGGTGGCGTAAATGTAGCTGTATCGTTTTTTTATAATTTCAAAACTGTAGCCTAAAAGTAATTCTAAATTATGAATTCCTGAAAAAGTTTTCTGGTAATTTAAAAGTAATTGTTGGCTGATTTTCGATACATTGGAACGACCTTCGATAGCCATGCCATTCGATTCCGCGCCAATGCGCGTTGTGGTAGGTTCTATGCGGCGTTCGTGCAAATTGTAAAAATCCAGACCCCATTGGTTTCGGAGGGTTAAATCGTCAATAATTTTGTAGGCAAATTCTATACTCGAAATATTTCGTATAGTAGCGGCTGCTGTGGTAGATTCGTTTGCCGTAGCAACTGGATTAGAAAAATAGCCATTTTCGTCGTAATTACCCAATTCATCGTAAACCGGATAAATTGGAGGCATTGAAATGGCATTGGGCAGCACTCCATCAATCTCTTCATCGCCTCTAACGCGGTTGTTGAGCGAATTTATAAGCCCATTTCGGAACGAAACACTTAATTTATCGTTTATTTTATGCTCAATATTGGTTTGAAGTGAGAATTTTTTGTAACCAGTGCCAATTACAATACCTTCTTGGTTTAAAAAACCGCCCGAAAGGTAGAAAAGTGTCTTTTCGTTACCGCCACTGAACGATAATTCATTGTTGTGCATAGCTGCTACGGTAAAAACTTCTTCCTGCCAATCGGTATTGATGTTCTGATTTTCTAAAGAATTTACAAAATTGGGGTTGAAAGTAGAAACGTACTCTTTCCATTGCGTCCATTAAATCAAGGCGTTTCCATTCTTTTTGAAAGCCGTAATACGAGCGAAAACTAATGGTTGATTTGCCCGATTTACCTTTTTTTGTGGTTATCAAAATAACTCCGTTAGCAGCTCTTGCTCCGTAAATAGCTGAAGCTGAGGCATCTTTGAGAACTGTAATTGATTCAATATTGTTCGGATTGATGTCCATACTGGCGTCAATTCCTTGCCCGCCGTAACCTATTTGACTGTAATTTCCGGTGGTCATTGGCACGCCGTCGATAACGTAAAGTGGCTGAGTACCAGAGTAAATGGAGGCTGTTCCTCTAATTTTTACGGCTATAGCCGAACCCGGTGTACCCGAATTTTGAAGAATTTGAATGCCTGAAGCTTTTCCACTCAAAGCCCCTTCGAGGCTGTACGATGCTGTTTCTTTTAATTCTTCGGCATTTATATTTTCCACAGAACCCGTCAAAAGTTTTTTTGTACTTACCCCATAGCCGATTACAATAACCTCATCAAGATTTACATTGGCTTCTTCTAACTTAACGATTAACGGGTTGCTGGCATCAGAAACTGCAATTTCTTGATTTCTAAATCCGATGAAAGAAAATACCAAAACATCGGTGGTTTTGTTGGCTTCAATTTCAAAATAGCCGTTTGCATCGGTCAAAGTTCATGTTTATGAGCCTTTTACAACTACAGAAACACCCGGCAAACTCACATTATTTTGGTCGTAAACTGTTCCGGTGATTTTAATTTTATCGTCAGACAGAATGTTTTGGCTTGTTTTGTTATCATTTTTAGGGGTTAAAATAATTTGACGATTGCTTATTTCGTAGCTAATGCCTGTTGTTTCAAGCATTTTGTCGAGAATTTGAAAAATTGTGGCTTCTACTACATTTATGCTAACTCGCTGTTTTGTATCTATTTGCGTGCTGTTATACATAAAGTAAAACTCCGATTTTTTTTCAATTTCCGCAAGAGCTTTTTTCAACGTAGTGTTGTTTAGCGAAAGCGTGAGTTTTGTTTGTTGGGCATAATTGTTTGCTTGCACCCAAAAACTTTGTGTGAGCAACAAAAATGCAATTATTCCTTTAAGTAAAAGGCTCAAATTCAGAGGCTTTAAGCCAAATTGCATTTGAAATTTATTTTTCATAGAAAATTGTAGTTAATAAAAATTGAACAATGTTATTTTTTTTCGTTTATTAAAATTTCATTATTGTTATAAGTTATTATTAATGAAGGAGTTGTACGTTTTAAATACAATAAAATTTCTTCCAACGGTTCGTTGGTAATGGTTATTGTATAAAAATATTTTTGATGCAACTCTTTGTCTAATTGAATATTAACATTAAACCAGCGTTCTAATTCTCTGCAAACTTCTGCAAATGGCTTTTCATCAATGATTAATTTTCCTTCGCGCCAAGATGCAAAATGCTCAGCATCAACTTGATGCAATTTTACTTCCATACTTTCTTTCGCATAATTAGCTTGTTGATTGGGCAATAAAATTGCTTTTCTAACTATTTTATTTTCAGTGTCTTTCAACGCTACACTTACTTTTCCCGATAAAAGTGTAGTTTCGATGTATTTTTCGGTTGAATACGATTTAACATTGAATTTAGTACCTAAAACTTTAATATCTAAATTATTAGCGTGAACAATAAATGCTTTCTTTGTATTTTTTTTAACTTCAAAAAAAGCTTCACCCTCTAATTTAACTTGTCGCAAATTGGAGCTAAACTCTTGTGGATAAATTAGTTTCGATTCCGAATTTAAACTAACTTTTGAACCATCGGAAAGAAAAAATTCCAAACGTTCACCTCTTTGAGTTTGTTTTTCGAGCCATACTATTTTATCGGTTTTGTCATAAATACTTGTAAAGTAGTATAATGTTCCTAAAAGCATCGGTAAAATAAATAAAGCAGCATATTTATAAAAGCTTTTTTGCCAAAAAACTATTTTTTTTACTTTTTTCGGCAATGGCTTTGTCAATGTTCGATTTTATTTTTTGCAAATTGGGTTCTTGCTCAGAAGAAAAAGTTTTACTTTTTTTCCATTCATCTTTGAGCATTTGGATTGATTCTTCTGAATCGAAAATTTCTTTTTTTTCATTTTCGCTTGCTAAACCCCAGTAAAATAAAGCAAATTTGCTTTTGTCTAATCTTTTTTTCATATTTTACTTTTTTTTAACGAAAGTTTTTGAAAAGATTTCAAAATTTTCAAATTAGAAATCTTAATTTCTCCCTTTCATATTTGCTAAACACTTAAAAATTGTTTTCCCCTTAATTTTTCAAAAAAAAAAGAAAAAAAATTCTATTTAAAACTTAAAATCTTGATAATGAATGATTTATAAAACATATTTTTTTTTACTTAAAAGTAAGAAAATTAATTTATTTAAAATAAAAAGGTTTCTATTTTTTTAGCTTTAAAAAAAATAATTACATTTGTAACCTTTTTTCAAAAAAATGACTTTATTTTTTTAACTTAAACCAAAAACAAAAAAATGTCAGATAAATTTTTTCCTTCATCACTTCTTTTTTTATTGAAACAGGTTTTAAAATCGGACAATAAAATATTTGGTATTGAAAAAGAGCATTGGTTTTTTCCAAATCAAGAAAATAAAATTTCTATTCAATTTATTGATAAACAATTAGATACGCCAATTGGAGTTGCAGCGGGACCGCATTCACAGTTAGCACAAAATATTGTAGCTGCTTGGCTTTGCGGAGCGCGTTATATTGAATTGAAAACTATCCAAACCCTTGATGAACTGGATGTTACAAAGCCTTGCATAGATATGCAAGATGAAGGTTACAATTGTGAATGGTCGCAAGAATTGAAAATTCAACAGTCGTTTGAAGAATATTTGAATGCTTGGATTTTGATTCATGTTCTGAACCATAAATTCTTTGGAAATCAGCCTATTAATACTGTTTTTAATATGAGTGTAGGTTATAATATGGAAGGGATTTTGAAAGAAAATGTGCAATGGTTTTTTGACAAAATGCAAAATGCTTTGCTGGAATTAGAAAAAAAAATCGAGGAAATTAAATCAATTTATCCTCAAATTATTGAAATAAATATTCCGGTAAAAATTTCGGATAATATTACTCTTTCTACTATGCACGGTTGTCCGGCAAATGAAATAGAACAGATTGGTTTATACCTAATTACTCAGAAAAAATTAAATACTTTAATTAAGCTTAATCCTACTTTGTTGGGTGCAGATGATTTGCGTAAGATTTTAAATGAAAATCTTGGTTTTGAGACTGTTGTACCCGATTTGGCTTTTGAACACGATTTAAAATATAAAGATAGCATTTCAATTATTCAAAACTTGCAAAAAGCTGCTGAAAGCGAAAATGTTTTTTTTGGTGTAAAATTAACTAATACATTGGAAAGCAGCAATATAAAAGGAGTTTTTACAGGTGAAATGATGTATATGAGTGGGCGTGCTTTGCACCCAATCAGCATTAATGTAGCTCGAAAATTGCAGAATGAATTTTCCGGTAATTTGAATGTTTCCTTTGCCGGAGGTATTGATGTGTTTAATGTGGTAGATGTCTTAAAATGTGGGCTTTATCCCGTTACTGTCTCTTCGGATTTGTTAAAACCAGCCGGTTACACTCGACTTAAGCAATATACTGAAACGATTTTAGCTCAAAAAAACGATATGAATCAAAAGAGTTTTCGATTTTCTGAAGCTGATAAATTTAAACCGGAAGACTTTTTAAATTCAAGATTACTATTGCTTAATAAATATGCCGATAAAGTTTTGAAAGACCAACGGTATAAACGAACAAATTTTAAACTTCAAACTATTAAAACTAAACGCAAACTATCTGATTTTGATTGTATTGCGGCACCGTGTATCGATACTTGTCCTACACATCAAGATATTCCAACTTATATGCACCAAACGGCAGAGGGAAATTTTGAATTGGCTTTTCAAACCATAATGAAGACTAATCCGTTTCCAAATTCAACGGGTATGGTTTGCGACCATTTATGCCAAACAAAATGTACCAGAATAAATTATGACAACTCATTGTTAATTAGAGAAATAAAACGTTTTTTAGCTGAAAATTATAAAGGCAATTTTCATTTAAAAACTCAATCTAAAAACGGTTTAAAAGTTGCAATTATCGGTGCCGGTGCTTCCGGTTTGTCTGCTGCTTATTTTTTGGTTTTAGCTGGTTTTGAGGTTAATGTGTATGAGGCTAAGGAGCAAGCCGGTGGAATGGTGCGAGCAGCAATTCCTTCCTTTCGGTTAGAAACAGATTCGCTTAATGCTGATATTGAACGAATTAAGGAACTGGGTGTAAACATTTATTTTAATTACAAAATTAATAAAACTGAATTTGATTTTTTGCGAAAGCAAAATGATTTTGTGTATATTTCTGTGGGGGCACAAAAATCTAAACAATTGAATATTAAAGGAATAGATGCAGAAAATGTCTTTGAGCCCTTACAATTTTTATTTGATGTAAAAATTGGGAAAATCACCAATATCGGCAAGCGAATTGGTGTTATTGGCGGCGGAAATACTGCGATGGATACCGTGCGCACCGCGAATCGATTGGTTGGAAACGAGGGCAAAACCGTTTTAATTTATCGAAGAAGTAAAAAACAAATGCCTGCCGAATTTGAAGAAATTCAAGCAGTTATAAACGAAGGTATAGAAATTCTGGAATTGACTGCGCCAGAAGAAGTAATTATAAAAAATGGCAAAATTTATGCCTTAAAAGTTTTTAAAATGAAACTGGGCAGAGCTGATTCAAGTGGCAGGGCTGAACCCGTTAAAATTCAAAATTCTGAATATGAAATTTTGCTTGATGCCCTTATTCCGGCAATTGGACAAGATTTTGACATTGATTTTGTTGACAATCAATTACTTAACACATCTGGTAATTCTTACGAAACGCGTTTGGAAAATGTTTTCATTGGAGGCGATGCTTTGCGCGGTGCTTCCAATTTGATTAATGCCATAGCAGACGGACGAAAAACTGCCGAAGAAATAATTAGAAAAGCTCAATTTACTTACAATTTAGAAAATAAATCCGATAAAAATTTCGATGAAATTCAACTCAAAATAAAAAAATCGAAGAGAGTTTATAGTGAAAATATAACTGAAACAGAAGTTTACCAAAAACAGAGTTTTAAATTGATAACCAAGACTTTAACACAAGAACAAGCACAAAAAGAAGCCGAGCGTTGCCTTTTGTGTGATGAAATTTGTGATATTTGTGTTAGTGTATGTCCAAATTTGGCTAATTTTTCGTATCAAATAGATACTAAAATTTTTAAACTTCCTGAAATTGAATTAATTAATGGTGAAATTGTAAATTCCGGTGAAGTGAAATTTGAAGTTGCACAATCGCATCAAGTAATGAACATAAGAGACTGGTGCAATGAATGTGGCAATTGCAATACTTTTTGCCCGACTGCCGATGCGCCTTATAAATCAAAGCCTCACCTGCATTTATCCGAAAAAAGTTACAATGCCGAGTCGGAAGGTTATATAATGCGTAACTTATTAGGAAAGCAAGTATTGTTTTATAAATCAGGGGATTACGATGAACCTTCGATTGAAAGTTTAACTTTTTATAACAATATCTATTCGTATGAGAATGATTACTTTATTGCTCATTTTGAAAAGGAAGGCTTTAAGTTTAAAGAAATTAAATTTAAAATTCCACATTCGCAAAAAGCTGATTTATTGCGTGCTGCACAAATGAGCATTGTTATGCAAGCTGTTTCTGAATGGGACTAACTTCAACCTTTTTTTAGAAAATCAATTGCAACGAATTGATATACTGAAATTTATTTTCATAATCTTTTTTTATTTATTCTTTTTTATAAAAAAATTAGGTTTTTTTAACTTTTTTTTGTAACTTGTATTTCAAATTTTGATGGTGATTCAAAAAGTATGATAAAAATCAAATAAAACCAAAATTAATAT
>DYNA01000034.1 GCA_020721325.1 Paludibacter propionicigenes | reverse complement strand
ACTATTTTTTTACTATTCGAATTTATATTTTTAACTTCGTAAAGTAGAACTAATATACTGCTTATTTTTCTCGTCAAAATTAATAAGGTAATTTTTATAATTAGCATAGCCAATAGCATCATCTAAGAATTTTGCAATGTGCTGTTTGTCGTTGTTTAGTATAGGTGATTTGTTGTCTTTTTTTGTTTTAGAGTTTTCAGTATTTGAACTTCTTAAATGCCTATTATCTTCAAAATTGTATTTTCGTTTTCTTCTATTTTCTCTAAACCATTTTTCTAAATCAATAAAATTATTAACATATTGAATATGAATAAATTGTGGTAGATTTTGATTGTAATTTTTTAACTCATCTTTTATAATAGGTATAAACTCTCTTTTGGTGTTAAAAGCTTGATATATATTAAGTAAAAGATATTTTTCTTGTGGATTTTGAAGTTTTCTTTCAGCTATTTCTTTTAATACCTCTGGTATTTTTTTTTGAATTTCTTTATTTTTTGAATAAAAATTCCAAAAATAATATTTTGAATTATAGGAATTGTCAAACTTGGAGTTGTCCTCCCAGTTATCTGCATAACTTAAATAGTCTGAAAATAAAAGAGTTTCAAATGACGAAAACTCGTAGTTTCCGATGTCTGAAATAATCTTGATATTTTCTAAAAATTCGGAAATATTTTTTTCCGAATAGTATAGTTTTGAGCCTTTTTCGCAATTTGTTCTATATATGCAAAAGCTAATACTATTAAAGTAAAATTCTAAATTTTCTCTTGTATTAATTTCATTTTCAATGTCTTTAGTGGGAAAATGAATAAAAATATTGAATTTATCCATTACTATTATTTTTGAGAAGTCATTAGAAAACGTAAATCCTTAGCTATTTGGTCAAAAAAACCTTCTGGTGCATATTTAATTCTGCCTTTTTCCAACACTTTTACTTCAATATTGTCGGAATATAAATTTTCAGGTTTACGTTCAAAATATTGAATATTAATATTTTCATTGCTTATCAATCCTTTTTTACACGCTACCAAAGTGCCATTAATAATATGGTCGCTGTGCGTTTCTACAAAAATTTGCACTCCATTTTGTGCAGCAATTGCCATTAATTGAGCAAGATTTGATTGCCCGCGCGGGTGCAAATGCGCCTCTGGATTTTCAATGATGATTAAATCGTCTGGCTCAGCAGTGAGTATCGCTAAAACCACTGAAAATATGTAACTTACGCCAAAGCCGATGTTTTTGGCTTTGAAGGGTTTTTTTGGCAAACCCCCCGTATTATAATCGAAAAGAGGAATTATTTGTGTAGCATCTGAGGGGTGAAAAATAGATTTAACACGAACTCCCGGACTTATTTCATTTAACCAAGCATCTATTTGAACACCCAAAACATTTTCGCTTGAAGAATGGTGTATCAATTGAGAAATTGGAATCTTTTTTCCGCTATTTTCAAGAAAATAGTGCATAGCATACTTACCATCTATTCCAAAGTCTTTGTTATTAACCATTTCATAATCAGCAGGAAGAGTATCTTGAGGTCCAATTCTATCGGCTTGAATAAATTGAAATTTTCCTTTTGCAAATAAAGATTCTTTTTTTAAGTTGGGTTTATTGCTTATTTCTTTTAATTTTATATGTTTTAAATTGCTACGTTCAATAGATGAGTCTTGTACCCAGTGTTTATAAGATGCGGTTTTGATGCTTAATTCGCTATTAGAGAATTTAATAACTGATTGGATATAATCTTCCTTGTCTTCAAACAGCCTATAAATAACATCTTCGTAATTACCGAGCGAAATGTAATTGTTTTGTTTGTATTCACCTAATGAAAGGAATTTTTCTCCATTTTGTAACAACCCTTTTTCATACGACTGCCTAAGTATCAATAAAAATTGTATCAATGTTGATTTTCCCATTCCATTTAGCCCAGTCAAAATAGTGAGGTTTTGGCATTGAATAGAGATGTCTTTCAGACATTTAAAATTCTTAATGGATATATTCTTAATCATTTCACAAAATTTAGAATAAAGTTTTTTACTGTGATAAATCTATAACGCACTCCTTCTATGGTATAGGCTTTTTCAACATCAATGGTTTGAAGGAATTTTTTGTCTTTAATTAATTCTTTGGTTTGTGCCTTTACTAAGATTTTTTTTTCTATTAAAATTTCTCTATGTCGGTCTGTAATAATTGAAAAAGCATACATCCACGCCTCAAAAAGATTGTTGATGAATTTATCTTCCGGCAAGCCGAACATACTTTTACGAAAAGCAGTTTCTCCATAAATTTTATCTATACAAAAAAGAGCTTCGCCAAATTCGAGTTTATATTTTTTTAAATCGTCTTCCGAAATTCGATAAATTCCCGTCATTGCATTGTCCAAAAACTCGGAAGATTTTGGCGAATAGTTTTCATAAGGAATTATTCTAAATGCAATGTAACGAAGAACGATTTCTCTATCCAACATTCTATCGGTTGAAATATTGTTGGTTTCAATCAATTTTTTGAAAATTGATTCTTCCGACAATTCTTTTACATATTCTGCCGGACTTGTAGGGTCTATTTCGTTAATTTTGTGGTTTAGTGCATGGCGTATTTCCTGATTACTAAGCGTTAAAGCACTTTCGTTTATGGATTTAAAAATTTTATATTTTACTTCTTTGGGTGTTGGAGGTTCTATTCTGTATGCAATAATTTCATATTCCTCAATATTTCTTTGTGCCGCTCGAGGTAGTTCATCAAAGGTTTTGTTATTGTAGTCGTTGTCGGGCAAATAATACAAACCAGATAAGCGCAAAGGATTTTCTTTTTCCAATACAAATTCTTTTACTGCACTCAATCGCTGTAAACCATCAACAATCAGCCACTTATCGTTATTTGTAGCGTCAAAATAAAAAGCAGGGACAGGTTGCCTCACAATTAAGGCTTCAATAAAACGACTTTTTACATCATTTGTCCACAAATTTCCCCGTCTTTGAAAATAATTAGATGTATTTACATTTATTTCGCCATGTCGAATGCGTTTTACAATTTTATCTAAAGTCATTAAGCCTTGTTTGATATTTATTTGTGAAATATCAACCATTTTTTTATCCGGTCTGGCATAGAAAATGTCGATTAATTCCGAAAAATCGTTTGGAATGTATATTTTTTTTATAGCCTCAACCTTATCCGGATAATCGCTTTTATATACTTTTGAAATTTCTTGCACCAAATATTTTTTTCCGTTTGAATCGTTTAATATACTTTTCAGAAAACCGGAAGGGCGCAAAATAAGAAAATCGTTGCATGGAATAATTTTTCTTTTTTCTTGATAATCAACAAAAAATAATTGAAAATTTAATTTATCGTAAAGAACATCTCCATAGTGAAGTTCTAATTCTTTAAGATTATATTTGTAGAACTTTTTAAAAATAGTTTCTTTAAAAAATGAGGTTTCTTCATTTATTATTATTTTTTTTTCAGATAAATCGCTGTTTTTCAAATACAAAATAGAATCCTCTGATATTTCATTTTTCCTTTGGAAATGCTCACTTATCATTTTTATTCCATCTTCAATTTTTTCTGAAACCTCGTTTAAATACATGTGAATAGTTATTGATATTAATAAAATTTTGATAAAAAAATGATTGCAAAATTACTAAAATTTTATCGTTTTTACAAGTTTTTTTTTGAAAAATTAATTGATAATTAATTTGAGCAATTCGATTCGAGTCTCTTCCGTTTTTAAAATTTCTACCGTAAAATTTTCTATTGAAATGCGTTCGTTTTCTTGTGGAAAAGTTTGATAATTCATTATTACAAAACCTCCAATTGTTTCATAATCAGATGTTTTTGGCAGGTTCAAATCAAATTTTTCATTAATGTAATCTATCTCCAATCTGCCCGAAAATGTATATTCGTTTTCGGAGTTTTTTATGGCAATAAAATCGGAAGTATCGTGTTCGTCTTCTATTTCGCCAAAAATTTCTTCCATAATATCTTCAATGGTTATCATGCCCGAAATTCCACCGTATTCATCGACAACAACTGCTATGCTGCGCTTCATTTTGATAAATTTATTGAGCAATTTATTGGCAGCCATCGTTTGTGGCACTATCAAAACTTTTCGGAGTTTTTGTTTGATAGCATTTCTATCTTTCAAAATGTCGGCAGAGTGAAAATATCCGATAATATTTTCTACGTTGTCTTTGTAAACCAGAAGTTTAGAGAATCCAGTTTCGATAAATCGTTTCAAAATATTTTCACACGAGTCGTCAAAATCTACGGCTTCAATTTCGGTACGCGGAGTCATAGCTTGGCGCAATTTTACATGTGAAAAATCGAGGGCATTTTGAAAAATTTTCAGGTTTGTTTCTTCCGATTCGTGTTCAACTTCCAATTTATTGTTTTCTAAAAAGTGAGTAATATCTATTGTTCCGAAAATCAATCGATTGTGTTCTTCGTTGATGTCTAATTTTAGAATTTTAGTCATTATTTGATTGGAAATCCAAACCGAAAATCGAGTAATTGGATTAAAAACGATATAAAAAATATTTACAAATCCGGCAAAAGTATTGAGCATTAAATTGGCATTTCTATTGAAATAAGTTTTGGGCATAAATTCTGAAAAAATCAAAATTAAAATGGTGGAAATGACTGTTTGCCAAAGCAATATAGATGAAGCGGAGTGAAAATAATTTGCTAAAATTGGGTCTAAAATTTGAGTCATCAACATACCGTAAACAACTAAGGCTATATTGTTGCCTACCAGCATAGTAGCTAAATATTTTCCCGAATTTTTTATGAATTTGTTCAAAATACCCGAAAAAATATGCCCTTTATCATCGTCAATTTTTATTTTTAGTTTATCCGAGGTAACAAATGCTATTTCCATGCCCGAAAATAGGGCTGAAAAAATCATAGTGATTAAAATTGCTATAATTGAATAAATGATTTCCATTTTACCGTTTTATTTATTTTGATTGTTCATTCATTTTTTTTCTAAGCCAAAACATTAATAACGCTAAGGCTGAAATCAAAAGAAGAGGATAATTTTTTGAAAATCCTGATTTATAAACACTTACTATAAAAAGTGCGAGGGCTACAACAAAAGTAACAAGCCAAATGTATTTTAATAAATGTTTCAAAATTACAAATTTTTTTTTAATTGTTAAAATTGTATTTTCCGCTTACATCAATAAAACGGTATTTTGTAAAATCCATATTCGATTCAAATCCACCTTTTCCGGTTATTCGAGAGCCGTTTACATCTATTATCAAAACAAATTCTTTGGTATAAATTATTTCTTTATTCTCATCAAAAAATAAATGTTCGGTAGTTAAAGTTTCACCGTTTAAGTTTTTAATAACCACATTGTTTTTCAGTTCCCAAAGATTTTCTTTTTGAATGTAAATGGCATATTTTGCGGTCATTTCCGATGTAATTTTCTGAAATTTGTTGTAAAAAGTACTTTTTATTCCTTTTTTAAATTCGGTATAAGGTTTTTTTTCATTTTTTGAGTAACTTTCCAGCAAAGGGGCGAGGGTAATTAGTTTTACAAAGCCCGAATCGCTGTATGTTATTTCTATGTTTTCGGCTTTTAGTTCGGGTAAATTGCTAACGGCAGTTAATTTATTGACTACTTCAATATCGTTTTTGCAAGCAGTGAAACCAAAAAATACCAAAATAATTATAATTTTTTTCATTTTTTGAGTGATGTAAAAAAAAATTTGCTTTATGCAAAAATAAAAAAAATAAATAAAAAAAACGTTGCTTTAAACATTTTTATTTAAAGCAACGTTTTTTTTCAAAAATATAAAAATAGATTTAGAATCGAATGGTTGTAGTTTCTTGTATCCAGCAGCCTACGGTGTAGCGTTCACCGGCTTTGTGTCCAACGAAGAAGGCTTTTTCAACATTTGGATACATTCCGGCATATCTGCCAATGGTTGAATTAACGGTTTCGGTAACCGATGGGTCAACATTTTTGGCTTGATTTAATTTGTCCACAGCTACCCAGTAAACGGCTCTGCGTTGAAAATCAGCTATATTGGGGTCAGAATCGGTGCCACAAGAACTGGCTGTTTCGGCATAGAGAGTAGCTATTAAAATGTAAGGGTCGCCCCAGTTTGGTTTTAATTTAATGGCTTCCAATGCGTTGCTTCTCGATTCGCTGTATTTTTTATCTACTCTCGAAATCAAAGCCAATTTGTACAAATATTCGGCTTTTGTTTCGGGAATTTGCTCTAATTCAACAGCTTTTTTGTAATAATCTTCTGCTTTTTGCAAATCTTCGCGTTTAGCAAAAACTTGAGCTAAGGCAGCCGCTGCTTCAGCGGAAGGTTCTAATACATAGCGACTTTCGGCTACTTGAGCAAAAAGGTCGGAGTCGGTGCAATCTTTTTTGGTTAAAAGACGTGAAATTTTTACTAATAAATCTAAATTTTGCTTGTTTTTTTCAAATTGTGGAGTAAAAATTTGCACCAAACTTTCGCACGAGGCTGCCGGACTTTCAGAGAAAATGGTTTCGCAGTTGGTTATGGAAGTTTTAATTTTTTCTTTTTCTTCGGGTTTGGTTTCTTTTGCTAAAGCTTTTTCCAAATTGCCGTTGATAAGTAAAAAGTTTTCTGCCATTTCGGTATTGTCTATTTTGGCTAAAGTGAGCATTTGTCGGGCGGCTTGCATAAAAGTTACTGCCGGAGCAAGTTCTATATCAGCACCTTCGGTTTTTACAGCTTCTTTGAGATAGCCATAACCTTCTTCTACGTTGTCTTTGCGGTAACGCAATAAATCAACGCCTTTGCGTCCCAAAACATAGCCTTTTCCGCTTTTTTGATTACCAAAATACTTTATTCGGTTGTCGTAAACAAGCATCAATGTATCAATGTATGCGTTGTAAAGTTTCGGGTCTTTTTCATATTTTTCAATAATATTTTTTAACATCATTGCCCCATTTACATAGATGGCAAGATGTACTTCCGGTGCTTGTTTAAAACAATAACGCCATGGTTTTAAAGCATCTTCATAACTTTTTTGCTTGTAATAAACATTAAAAAGCGATAATTGTTTAACTGTTTCAACACTATCTTTTCCGTACTTTGCTTGAGCATTTGATAAATGACTTGCAAAGAAAAGCATTGTAAAAAATGCTACACTTAAAAGTTTGATTTTCATAACTTTAAATTTGGTTTTTTGGCATAAGCCTGTTTATGTTTAAATACGTATATTTGAGATTTTTATATAAAAAACGTTTTTAATTAAAAAACTATTGCCTTAGTGAAACAAAATTTTATTTTTTTTGATGAAAATTTTTAAAATTTTCTGTTTTAAAGTTTCTTTTTTTTCACTATAATAATTACTTAAATCTAATTAAATGAACAATTTAAGGGCAAAAACATTTTGCGTTTGTTGTTATATTTGTTTACCAAATTTTTTTTATTAAAGTTTGTTAAAAACTTTAATAAAATTAATTGAATTTGAACTTTCTAAACCAATAATCGTGTAATGATAAACTAAAAGAAAACAGCAAATATTTTTCTTGCAATAGATTATTTTCAATCGTTCCGCGTTTTCCATATTCAAATGAAGCATTTAAAATATTGCTGCTTCCTTTGAATGGTAACCCAATTCCAAAAGTAACACCGCTTAAATTGATGTTATTATTACCGGATTGTAAATAAGAGTTTTTATAATATCCTCCAATTCGGTAGCGAATGTTTTCGCGCAGTTTGTTGCCTCCTAATTTTGGAATAAATTCCAGACCCGCCGAAATGTTGTATTCCTTTGTAAGTGAGAAACTTTCTACTGATTCTATATTGCTTTTTGTCCAGTCTTGATAATAATAATCGGCGGCAAAAAGAATTTTATTTTTGTATTTAAAAGCAAATCCTGCTCCTATGCTCATTGGAATATCAATTAACGAATTGGGCGATTCTTCATTATTTATAGTATCTTCAAAGGCATTTCCGTTGATACTCAAATACTGTTGAGTAAGCCACTCGGTGTAAGTATTGTATTGAGTTTTAGGGTTATAAACGAGTCCTAATGTGAAATTGAATTTTGAATTAATTGTATCGGAATATTGTAATCCAAATTCGGGAACGAATTTTTTGTAAACATTGCGTTCTTTGTCGTTAATTAAAGTACTTCCGCCTTCTGTGAGGAGATAGGTTGATTTTTCTTTTTCGATAGTTCCAAAGACGTAATTCATGTTCAAACCCAACGAAATTCGTTTATAGAGCAATACCGTTGTGCCTAAAAATACTTTACTTAAACCACCTTGCCCCGTGTATGAAACAACAGCTTGGGTACTGTCGGCTAAAGTGTACGTATTATTTACATCGTAACCTATTGTGCTTATTGGACTTATGCCTGCACTAAAAAACAACCAATTGTTGGCAGCAAAAGCAAAAGCAAAATGGTTTATATTGGCGTCGTTATTGTATTGACTGGCATTTTCGATTTCAAAAATAGAACTTTTATAATTCAAACTCAAATCCAACAGAAAAGTATTTTGCGCCAAGGCACTGTAAGAAGCCGGATTGGAGAAATTTAGAGAGTAATCGCTTCTAATGGCGGCACTTACATTACCCATTCCAAAAGTTTGCGAATTGCCACGTGGCGAAATGTCGCCAATTCCAAAGCGCGAATAAGGCGAGCTGGTTGAATGTTGAGCTTTTAAAGGATTTGAAAATAATAGGATAATTGAAATTACCCAGATATTTAATTGGATTAGAATTTTACTAAATCTCATTCTTTTTTTTTTTTATATTTTGTGAAATCGTATTTTTTTATTAAAATGAATTATAAATATTGTAATTTAATATTCTGTTAAGCCCGATGGCAACTAAATTTGGATTGACAAAGATGCAATTTTTTATTTTTTTTTCAAAGAAAAAAGAATCTCCACCTGTTAAAAGAATTTTAGCATTACCAAATTGCACCAACGTTTTTTCAATGTATCCGTTCATTTCATAAACAATTCCTTCAACAACTCCGTTATAAATAGCCGAAAAAGTATCGTATCCGATTTTATTGGAGTCTAAAATTTCAATTTTTTCTGAAACTAATGGCAATTTGTTGGTAAAAAAATTCAACGCTTTAAATCTCATTTGCATACCCGCCGAAATATTTCCTCCCAAATAGTCATTTTTTTGTGAAATAAATTCGTAAGTAATAGCCGAACCGGCATCGATTATGAGCAAATTTCTGTTGCTAAAAAGCCAATTTCCACCCACTGCCACTGCCAAGCGGTCGTTTCCTAAATGCTTACCCTTGTAATGATTCTGAATAGGAATTTTAGTTTCTAAATTCATTATCAATACTTTACCATTCGGAATTAAATTTTGAATAAATTCAAAAAAATCATTCGGAAAATCAATTACCGAAGAAATAATGGCATTTTTGAATGAAATGGAATTGTTTGCAAAAAAAGAACTTAAAAAAAATGAATTGGTTTTTACAAATACCTTTTTTGAATCTGATGTATTTTCATATTCAAAAAAAAGAGGATATTCCAATCGAAACTGACGTACAATACTTTCATTATCAAATAAATATAATTTAGCTAATGAATTTCCGAAATCGATGACTAAATTCATTTGTTTAGTTTATATTTTTGAACGAATTTTTTTATATAGATAAAATTTATACCTATTATCAGAATTTTACATTTACAAAAGTAAAAATTAAATGAATATTATTAGAATTTGTATCTATCTTTTCACATTTTTTAGCATTTAAAGCCAAAATAGGACTGTAATCAAAAATTTTGTTAATTAATTTTTGATGAAATTGAATTTTTTTTTTATTGTAATTTTATTCAATGAAAAATTGCTGTTTTTTGCTTAAATTTTATTTTTTTTGCAAAAAAATGCTCATTTATTATATTTTTTTGCAAAAAAAAAGATTAAAAAATTAAATTTAAAAAGAAGATTTTAGTTTTTTTTTAGTGGAAAATGAAAAAAAATGAAATAAAATGTTTTATTTTAAATAGAATTTCATATCTTTGAAATTTAAAAAAAACTAAGGAAAACTTGATTTTATTTACACAAAAATACTTAGAATGAAGAAGCTTAAACTCCTTTTGGTGGAAGATGATAAAATGCTTTGTACTATTTTTGAGATGTTTATTTTAGAAATGGGGCATGAATTAATAGGAATATATCACAATGCCGAAGCTGCATTAGAAAAATGCCAAGAAATTTTACCCGATATAGCTATTTTAGATATACATATAAGAGGCAATATGAATGGTATAGAAGTCGCAGAATTGCTCCAAAAACAATATAAGATACCTATTTTGTATTTATCGGGCGATACCGAAGACGAAACTTTGATTGATGCCGATAGAATTGAATGTAAAGTGTTCTTATCCAAGCCTATATACAAATCTACTTTGAATATGGCTATGACTTTGACTCGTTTCAAAAATTGTATGTATTCGCATGCGCAACCCTTGCAATTGGACGAATTGATTTATTCTCTTTCAGAACCGGCTCTTTTGCTCAAAGAGCAGCAAGTGATTAATATGAATGATAAAGCTAAAGAACTCTTGGGCGTTAATGATTCTGTGGATTGCAATAAATCTATTTTAGAGTTCATTCGCCCCGATTCGCAACCGAGTTTTCAGGAAATTTATAAAAAATTATTTCAGCACCGTTTGTTGCTTCAGTATGTAAAGCTTTCTTTTTTAGATTGTTATAAAAATTCATTTACACGTGGAAGCAGCATTGGTTTTATTCAAGATTATGACGGAAATTATGCAATATTAATTTTCGATAGATTATTATCGTAATTCGTTTTTTTAAAAATTAATTGAAATACAAGTGTTTAATATAAAATAAAGAAAAAAATTATCTCATTTTCAATCTAATTAGTCTCAAATTTTAATATTCACAAAATGAAAAAAATAAAGTAGTTAGCAACAACAATACTACTTGATATTTATTTATTAGATTGTATTTTTTTGTATTCAAAAATTAGAACTTTTTTTAATAGAATTTTATTATGAAAAAATGGGTTTTCGTATTATTTTTGTTTTTAAGTATTTCGGTATTTTCTCAAACCGAACATCAAATTTTATTTCAATCAAAAATAAGCAATATTACCGTCTTTATTGATGGTGCAGAATTGACTGAAAGCTATGATTTGAATTTAGTAAAAGGTCGGAATTTGGTCGTTGTAAAAAATGTTTCCAACAAATTAATGAGCAATACGATACGTGTGATAACTGAAAATACGGTAAATGTACTTTCGATAAGCTCAAAAATAGATTATTTGCAACAAGAAAGTGAAAAACCAAGAATAAAAATTCTTAAAGATTCTTTGCTTTTAGTCAATAGGCAATTGAAAGATTTTACCGATTTAACGAATGCTTATACCATTGAAAAAGAATTACTTATCAAAAACATGTCGCTCTCTGGAGCTAATAATGGTGTGGCAGTGAACGAATTAAAATCGGCTTCGGCATTTTATCGCGAAAAAATACTCGAAATTAATAAAAAACTCACCGAATTTGAGCTTGAATCGCTCAAATTGGATAAAACAAAAACTCAAATTGATGCCGAATTGCTCGAATTAAATGCAAATTCTTCGTATTCGATTTATGAAATTTACATTTTGCTTTCCAGCGAAGAGGCAAAAAAAACAAGTATTGAAATGAAATATTTGGTTTCAAATGCCGGTTGGTCGCCTACTTACGATTTGAAAGTGAGCGATATAAATACCGACATTGATGTAAATTATCGCGCACAAGTTTACAACGATACCGATATAGATTGGAAAGATGTAAAACTCAAACTTTCGTCGGGCGACCCTTCTATTTCGGCTGAAAGTCCGGTTTTGAAGCCTTGGCATGTAAACTATGTGGATTACAATAATTTTTATGGTGGTATAAATAAACAGACAAAAAGCGATTTTATACGCGCTGAGGGTTATACTCAAAATATGATAGTTCCTAATATTTCGGAACAATCCGTTATCGAAATTTCCGACAATATAGCTGAAAATGACTATATTGAGGTAGAAGTTTCTCAATTAAGCATCGAATTTGATATTGCCGAAAAATATTCCATTCCTTCTGATAATAAGCCTTATTATGTGGAAGTTGCAGAATATAAATTACCTGCCATTTACAAGCATTTTTGTGTACCGAAAATGGAAAAAGATGTTTTTCTTTTGGCACGAATTACGGGTTGGCAAGATTTGAATTTGGTAGAAGGTACGGCGCATGTTTATTTTGCCGGAGCTTACGTGGGCGAATCGTACATATACACGCGAAATGTGCGCGATACCTTGGATTTATCGCTGGGTAGAGATAAGAAGGTAATTGTAACACGTTCAAAATTAAAAGAATACAGTAGCGTTAAATTAATAGGAGCCAAGCGAAAAGAAACTTTGGCATATCAAATGATTGTTAAAAACAACCGAAATCAGCCCATAGATATTGAAATTCAAGACCAATTGCCCATTTCAACCAACAGCGAAATAGAAATTGATGTGATTCAAACTTCTAATGCCAAGCAAGATGTAAATTCCGGCAAATTGGTTTGGGAGTATCATGTAAAATCGGGAGAAGCCAAAACGATTGATTTGCAGTTTGCTATAAAATATCCAAAAAATTCTACTATCCAAATAGAACAGTCTAAAACCAAAAGAATGCGTCAGTTTTAATTTCTAAACTAAAATCTGTAAACATTGTATCAATTTGATTATAAACAGTTTAATGTAATTTGCTTTTCTGTTTGCAAAAAATTGACACCATGACTTTCAATTAATTAAAAACGAGTTACGGATTTAAGGATTTTCTTTTTTTGTGAAAACATAAATATAAAGCAAAACGAGAATGTTTTTGATTAAAAAAAATGGAAAATGAAATTTTAAAAAAATATAATGTTTTAAAACAATATTAAAAATTTCTTATAATGGCTTAATTTTTGCGGTGAACTATTCATAATTAAATAAAGAAAAGTTCTATATTAATTGAATTTAGTGTATTTTATTGAATAGGTTTAAGTAGAATTTTTTTTATTATGTCGTTTTTTATTAAATTAATGTTAAATTTTAATTAAATTTCGACAAATTAAATATTATAAAATAATAAGCAAACTCATTAGTATAAAGAGGTTTAACGTAACTATGAAGCGTTTAAGACAATTTTTTTTAATTCTCATTTTTGTTGGCTCAACAATTGATTTGTCTTCGCATTTAGCAACGGTAAATAGTATCCCACAAGCCATTATTTTAGCTTTTAAAAATGGAAACGCCGAACAGCTTGCCTCTTTTTTTAATCCGCATATTGAGCTTGTAATGATTGGACAATCAGATGTTTATAGCAAATCGCAAGCTCAAATTATATTAAAAAAATTTTTCAGGCAAAATGTTCCTGAAAACTTTGAAGTTTTGCAAAGAGGACAAAAAGAAAAAGTTAGTTTTGTAATCGGCAGACTTATCACTTCAAATGGAAAATTTAAGGTATATATTTTAGGAAAAGGTACTGGAAATCAATACAAAATTCATCAATTAAGAATAGAAAAAGACTATGGATAAGAATTTTTTGCAAGAAATTATAAATTTTGCATTATACGAAGACATCAGAACCGGCGATATTACTTCGCTTTCGTGTATTCCCAAAAATGCCAAAGGAAAAATGAAACTTCTTGTAAAACAAGACGGAATTTTAGCCGGAGTAGAAGTTGCTTTAGAAGTTTTCAAAAAAATTGATGCAAATTTATCGGTTCAAATAATAAAAACAGACGGAACGCCCGTAAAAACAGGCGATATAGCTTTTTTTGTAGAAGGAAACGTCATTTCTTTGCTTTCCGCTGAGCGATTGGTTTTGAACATTATGCAGCGAATGAGCGGAATTGCCACACAAACAGACCTTTACGTTCAAAAATTACATGGAACAAAAACCAAAGTTTTGGACACCCGAAAAACTTCACCCGCATTGCGAATCCTTGAAAAAGAAGCTGTTCGATTGGGCGGAGGCACGAATCACCGAATGGGGCTTTTCGATATGATGCTTATAAAAGACAACCACATCGACTTTGCAAAAGGCATAAAAAATGCTATTTTAGCAGCCAATTTGTATAAAAAAGAAAATAATTTAGATGTAAAAATTGAAATTGAAGCCCGAACGTTCGATGAAATTCGTGAAATTTTGCAAGTTGGTAACGTTGATATCATTATGATTGACAATTTTACTTCTTTGCAAACTTCCGAAGCTGTAAAACTAATCAACCAACGCTTTTTAACCGAAGCTTCAGGCGGTATAACTCTCGAAAACATAGCCGATTACGCTCGCGCAGGTGTAGATTATATTTCGATTGGAGCATTAACTCACCAGATTAAAAGTCTCGATTTAAGCCTTAAAGCTATTGATTTTTAACAACTTATTCAAAATAATAGTTCGTTAAACTTTGCCAAAGTTGCCGTTTGTAAAATGCTAAATAGTTAATTATCTTCATAATAAGTAAATAAATGAAACTTTGGCAAAGTTTTGTTATTCAATTTATTAAAAAATATTAACGAAGTATTGCCAAAAGTAATTTAATAAAAAAAGATATTGAAATTAAATAGACAAATAATTTTTTTTTCTTTGATTTTGTATAGAAAAATTATTTTTTTCTTGAAAAAATTTAGCTTGCCCGGTTTCCAGAAAGTGCCTGTATATTATGTAATTAAAGTTTTTATAAACGGTATTTTCAAAAGCAGCATCAATACACAAGCTTCGGCAATAGCTTTTAATTTTTTTTTGGCAACGCCACCAACCGTAATTTTTTTATTTACACTCATTCCATACTTGCCCGTAGAAAATTTTCAGGTAGAACTTTTGAGCATAGTCAATCAGCTTTTGCCAAAACAAGCCTTTTCTTCAATCAATAAAACTTTAGAAGAAATCATTATTCGGCAGAGAATTGATTTATTATCGATTAGTTTTTTTGCCGCTTTAATTTTTTCAACCAATGGAATAGCTTCCTTTATTTCAGGCTTCAATGCCTCCACTTATCTAAAAGAAACCCGTACTTGGGTAGCACAGCGTTTAGTCGCTTTTATTTTAGTAATTATTTTTTCAATTTTGTTATTAGCCGCCATCGTTTCCATTGTTTTCGGAACAACAGTTACTAATTTTCTTATAAAATACCAATTTTTGAATGGAGCTTATGCAATTTGGGTATTTTTGTGGGTAAAATGGGTTGTGATAATTATGCTTTTTTACTTCACCATTTCGTTTATGTACTATTTTGCTCCTGCCGAAAAACTTAAATTTCGTTTTTTCTCTGTCGGAAGCACATTTGCTACTATTTTGAGCGTTTTAGCCTCGTTGATTTTTTCATTTTACATTGATAATTTCGGACAATACAATAAATTATACGGTTCTATCGGTACAATTATGGTGCTTCTTATGTGGATTTACATCAATGCTTGGGTTATTCTTTTAGGTTTCGACCTCAATCACAGCGTTTTAAAAGCTAAGAAAAAATAAAATATTTAAAAAAAGTAAATTTATTTTGAAAATAGAAATTTTTTTTGTAAATTGGTAAATAATTTAATTTTTTTGCTTTTCGCAAAAATGAAATTAAGTTTCAATAAAAAAAATACCATGAAATTTTATTATCAAGTTTTTACTCAGGAAAAGCTTTTAATTCAAAAATTTATTGGCAATTGGGATATTGTGCAATATGAAAACTATATCTTATACAGTATTCAAAATATTGATTTAAAACAAGTTAATAAAGTTTTAACCGATTTAAGAGAAGTTAATTTAACTACAAATTTAGTTGATTTTGACAAATTGGTTTCAATTAGAAAAAAACTACCTTTAGTTCATTATATCAACATTCATTTGGTCGAAACCCCAGCATTAACTGTTATTTCTGAGCTTTATAAGCAAAAATCATTGGGAGACGAGCAACTTAAATTAGAATATTGCAGTACATTAAGCCATGCTTCTAAATTATTGCAAGTTTCGCTAACTACCTTTGAATTAAATACTTATTTAGATAATTTAGAAAATTGTTTTTTACCATGAAATTTTTGTTAAATTGCTAAATATTATTAAAATTTTCTACGAATAATAACAATTTAGCAATTTAACAAAATACCTATTTAATTTATTTATTTTCCTGAGAAAATTTTCTTCCCAAACGCAAAGCTTCCAGATTTTTATTCACTGTTTCTTCCCCTTTATTTTCGAAAATTTGACGGATACCTTCTTCCAAATCACCAAAAGGTACATCGAGAAACGGACTTGCCGCACCCAGCATTACTATATTGGAAGAACGCGCAGAACCTAAGTTTTTGGCTATTTTGTCAGCATCAATGGCAATATGATTTTTTCGCGTTTTTATGGTTTCCAAAACTTTTTCCAATTCCGGATAATTTTCTATGTTAATAAATGGACTTGTATTGGTTACAATCCAACCATTTTCCGACAAAAATGGCACATAACGAAGCGATTCCATGGGTTCAACCGATAATATTATATCTGCTTTTCCCATGGGAATTAAATCCGAAGCAATTGGCTTATCGGAGATACGCAAATGCGATTGCACCGCTCCGCCACGCTGGCTCATGCCATGAACTTCGGATTGTTTGATAAATAAATTGCCTTTTACGGCTGCCATGCCTATTGTGGCTGCAATCGATAAAATTCCTTGTCCGCCAACTCCGGCTAATATGATGTTATTTGTCATTATTTTAATTTTTTTTGTAAAAAATAAATAAAAAATTTGGTTTTTTAATCTAAAAAATATTAAATTGCCAAAAAGCTAAAAGAGGGTTATTTTTCAAAAAATCGGAAAATATCTTTTTTCCTTTTTTTATATAAAAAATATTTATAAAAAAATAATAGATTTTACTTTCAAAGTATGAATAGATTATTTTTTCTTTTTTGCTGTTTGAATGCACTCTCGTGATGGGATAATCACTGAAACACCTTGATAATTAATTTCTTCGCGAATCATTTGCTTAATAAGTTCATGGTTTTTTTTCAAAGGAACTATTTCGCGAATATGTTCGGGTGCAACACCTAATCCTAAGCAAATTTCTTTTAATCTACCAAAAGCATGTGAATTTTGTCCACCTGTCATTCCCGTAGTGGAATTGTCTGATATAATGACAGTTATGCATGAGTTTTCTATTACAGCATCAAGCAAGCCGGTCATGCCGGAATGTGTAAAAGTTGAATCGCCAATCATTGCCACTGCCGGATGCAAACCCGCATCAGCCGCGCCTTTTGCCATAGTTATCGATGCTCCCATGTCCACGCACGAGTCAATTGCATTGAAAGGTTCTAAAGCCCCCAGCGTATAGCAACCAATGTCTGAAAAAACTCGCCCTTTTTCAAATTCTGCCAAAACTTCGTTCATCGCTTTGTAAACGTCAATATGTCCGCAGCCCGGACACATTGCCGGTGGACGATTTTGTACTATGGGTGCAATGCTCTCATCTTTAGCATTTTCCATACCGAGAGCTATGGCTACTATGTTCGGATTCAATTCGCCATCGCGTGGAATTGTTCCATCAAGTCTGCCTTTAATTTTAGGATTTGCTAAATAACCTTTCAGCATTTCTTCTACAACCGGATAGCCATCTTCTAAAACTATAACTTGCTCACATTCAGCCAGTAATTTTTCTATTTGCTTTCGCGGAATGGGGTATTGACCTATTTTTAATACAGGATTTTTTATATCGTTTTCCGGAAAATTTTCCAGTAAATAATTGTAAGCAATTCCACAAGCTATAAAGCCTATTTTTTTATTTTCACCCTCAAAATATTGGTTAAATTCCGAATTTTCAGACTCTTGTTCATAGCCTAATTGACTATTTAACAGACCTTTATATCTTACTTTTGCAATCGAAGGCAAAAGCACAAACTGTCGGCGGTCAGAAGGCAAACGGAGTAAATTTTGCGTTTTCATTTCTGAGCGAACTACACCCGACCGTGAATGTGAAAGCCTTGTGGTTATGCGCATTAACACCGGAACTCGGTATTTTTCCGATAGTTCAAAACCCTTAAAAGCCATTTCATAAGCTTCCTGCTGATTGCAAGGTTCTAAAACCGGTATCATTGCAAATTTTGCATAAAAACGACTATCTTGTTCATTTTGAGAAGAGTGCATTGAAGGGTCATCGGCTACGGTTACAATCAAACCGCCGTTAACGCCCGTAATAGCTGCGTTTACAAAAGCATCGGCAGCTACATTTAAACCTACATGTTTCATGCAAACCATTGCACGTTTGCCTGCAAAAGACATGCCCAGTGCCGCTTCCATTGCCGTTTTTTCATTGGCTGACCAATCACTGTGAATTTTTAATTCTTTTGCCTGTTTATTTTTTTGTACATATTCCGTTATTTCTGTCGATGGCGTTCCCGGATAAGCATAAATGCCCGACATTCCGCCGTCTATGGCACCTTGCGCAATGGCTTCGGCTCCTAATAAAAGTAATTTTTGCATTTCTTGGGTTTTAATTGTTAAGTTTTTTTAAGGTTTGATAATCAATTTTTTGCACTTTTTTTATCGTTTTGTGTTGCAAAAAATCGTTCAATAAATCAATTTTTATTTTTTTTGATGCAAAGTTAAATTATTTTTTTTACAGAAACTCAATTTTTAGATATGTTTTAAAACGTTTTTTTTAAACAAAAAACAGTTATTTTTATATATAAACTCCTATAAAAGAATAGAATACGCTCTTTACGTTTCCACGAAAAGTGTATGTAAAACATATTTTTAAAGTCGATTTATTTTTCACTTATTTTAATTTTCTTTTAAAACATTGCAAACGTTGGTTTAAAAATCTTTAAATTTTATTAATTACTTAAAAAAATCTTGTAAATACTTGAAAATTAATTATTAATATAAATTAATTTCTATATTTTTTTACTTTTGTAAAAAAAGAAATTTTAATAAATGTAAAATTTACATTAAATTTGAAAACAGTTAAATTTATTTCTTACAATTAAGTGAAATTTTAAAAAATATGAAAAATTTATTTAAACTTTTAGCTTTAGTTGCCCTTGTTTTTGGCGTATTTGCTTGTAATAATGCACCCAAAGAAACTGCAACTAATGATACATTAACAGTAGAATACAAAAAACAAGTTCCTGAGTGGACAAAAAATTCGGTAATTTATGAAGTAAATATCCGGCATTTTTCTCCTGAAGGTACTTTTAAAGCTTTTGAAGCACAAATACCGCGCTTAAAAGAGTTAGGTGTTGATATTCTGTGGCTTATGCCCATTCACCCAATTGGTGTGAAAAATAGAAAGATGACTGAAAAATCGTTGGGTAGTCCTTATGCTGTACAAGATTATTTAAAAGTAAACCCAGATTATGGAACTATGGACGATTTTAAGAGTTTAGTAAAAGTAGCTCACGAAAACGGCATGAAAGTAATAATTGATTGGGTTGCAAATCATACCTCTTGGGACAATGTTTGGATTGCAAGTAATCCCGATTTTTATACAAAAAATGATAAAGGGCAAATGATGATGCCCGAAGGCACTGACTGGGCTGATGTTGCAGATTTGAATTTTGAAAACGAAGATTTGCGTAAAAAAATGACCGAAGCTTTACAATTTTGGATAAAAGAGACCGATATTGACGGGTATCGATGCGATGTAGCCGGAATGATACCTGTGGATTTTTGGGATAATGTACGTGCCGAATTAGATAAAATTAAACCGGTATTTATGCTTGCTGAAGCCGAAGAACCACCATTACACGAAAAAGCCTTTGATATGGCTTACGCTTGGACTTTTCATCACGTTATGAACCATTTGGCTCAAGGTAAAAGTGATGTAAGTGAAGTGGATAAATATTTTTCTGAAACTAAAGACAAATTTCCAGCTGGAACTTATATGATGAATTTTATTACCAATCACGATGAAAATGCTTGGAATGGCACGGAAAAAGAGCGTTTGGGCATTGCTGTTGAAACAATGGCGGCTCTTTCATTTACTGTTCCGGGTATGCCTTTACTTTATACCGGTCAGGAAGTTGGCTTAGCTAAACGCTTGAGTTTCTTTGAAAAAGACTTAGTAGAATGGAAAACAGGTACAAAAGAAGAGGCTTATTATAAAAATTTGATAAGTCTTAAAAAAGATAATTCCGCCCTCTGGAATGGTGTTTATGGTGCTGATTTAGTGAGAGTTAATTCAGATAACGATAAAGCAGTATTTGCGTTTATACGTGAAAATGAAAATAATAAGGTATTTGCTGTTTTCAATCTAAGCGCAAAACCGCTAAAAATTAAGCTTCAAGGCGATGCTTTTATAGGAAAATATACTGACTTTTCTGCAAAAACCGAAACGGAATTGAAAGCAGAACACGCTTTAAATTTAAAAGCTTGGGAATATAAAATTTTTACATCAACAAAATAATGATAGATTGTTAATTTTAAGCTGTTTAATTTTTGAACCTGATGAGTTTTTTCTAAACTCGTCGGGTTTTTCTTATTTTTTTTAATAAATTTTATGCAAGAATAATTTTATTTTTTTTACCATAAAATTTTAATAATGTCATTTATTAATCGTTCAATTTTTTTATCTCTATGAAAAATACAATTTTTTTAACTTTTTTTATATTCTTTTTGACTTTAATTACATTAGCACAAGAGTTTGATATACAAAGAGTTGAGCCTATGTCATGGTGGGTTGGAATGAAAAATCCGAAAGTACAATTATTAGTTTACGGCAAAAATATTTCAGAATCAAAAGTAGATTTTAAATATGAAGGGGTAGTTTTGGAATCGGTAGTAAAAGTTGAAAATCCGAACTATCTTTTTCTAAATCTGCACATTGAGTCGAGTGCCAAAGCTGGAAATTTGAAAATTACTTTTATCAAAAGTAAAAAAGAAATATTAAGTTATAATTTTTTGTTGCAAGACCGTGCAAAAAATTCTGCTTTACGTAAAGGTTTTGATGCTTCCGATGTTATCTATCTGATTATGCCAGACCGTTTTGCCAATGGAAACCCGCAAAATGACGATATGCCCGGAATGCTTGAAAAAGCCGACCGAAACAATCCGGACGGCAGACATGGAGGCGATTTACAAGGTATAATAGAAAAGTTGGATTATTTATCCGATTTGGGAGTTACTTCTTTGTGGCTTAATCCGGTACAAGAAAATAATATGGCAAAATATTCCTATCACGGCTACGCCATTTCCGATTTGTATAAAATTGATGCTCGCTTTGGAGATAATAATTTGTACAAAGAGTTTGTTCAAAAGGCTCAAGCGAAAGGTTTCTCTGTTATTATGGACTTGGTATTCAATCATTTAGCAACTGAACATTTTACTATTAAAGACCGACCAATGAAAAATTGGGTACATGAGTTTCCTGAATTTAAGCGCACAAGTTATCGTGGTTCTGTTATTGCTGACCCTTATTCTTCTGAAAATGATAAGTTTACGATGGCGGGCGGTTGGTTTGATTACACAATGGGCGATTTAGACCAGCGTAACCCATTTGTAGCCAATTATTTAACTCAAGCAAGTATTTGGTGGATTGAGTTTTCAGGCATTAACGCCATTCGCATGGACACGCAAGTGTATCCGTACAAGGAGTTTATGTCGGCTTGGGGAAAAGCAGTGCGCACGGAATATCCAAATTTTTCGCTTGTGGGCGAAGTTTGGATTGAACAAGCCTCACATCTATCTTATTATCAGAGCTATGCAAATAATCTTGATGGTTATCAATCCAATTTGACCAGCTTAACGGATTTTGCTATGAAAATAGCAGTTCAAAATGCTTTCAATGAGGAAGATAGCTGGAATGGAGGCTTACTTCGCTTGTTTAATCTTTTGGGAGAAGATTTTTTATATTCAAAACCAAATGACTTAATGATTTTTCTTGATAATCATGATATTTCACGATATTTTTCGGTTGTTGGTGAGGATATTCGTAAAATGAAAATGGCTACCGCTTTTTTGCTCACAACACGCGGAGTACCACAGCTTTACTATGGTTGCGAAGTACTTTCGAGCGGACAGGAACATCATGGACATGGTGAAATACGAAAAGATTTTGAAGGAGGTTGGAAAGAAGATAAAAACAATACTTTTATTGAAAATGGTCGAAATGCACAACAAAATGAATATTTTAATTACCTGAAAACTTTATTGAACTGGCGAAAAGGAAATAAAGTAATTTCGCATGGAAAATTAACTCATTTTTTACCAGAAAATAATTTATATGTATATTTTAAAGAGCATGATGGAAAAGCTGTTATGGTTATTTTAAATAATCACAACACCGAAGATAAATCGCTCGGTAATGTTCAACGATACTTAGAAATTTTAGGTAAATATAAAAAAGGTAGAAATGTAGTAACGGGCGAAGTTTATTCTAATTTTCCAGAGCTTAAAATCGCAGCTAAAAGTGCATTAGTAGTCGATTTAGAATAATAAAAGTAATTTAAGAATCTGATAATATTTTTTACAGTTATTTTGAAAGAAATGTTGTAGAGAAAATTATTTTAAAAAATAATTTGGTAAAACTAAAAGATTTTTTTATTTTTTTAATTATTTTTCAAAAAAATTGATATCGTATTTTATTCTATAAAGAAAAGTATTTTTGCTTTATATTAAAAAGAAATTTGGTTTTTTATTAAAAAAGAAATTGGATAATATTCTTCACAGATTTGCCTATCAAAGATTTGAAACCCACATTTTTGATAGAATGTAAGTGCAGTTGGAGCGTCTAATGTGCATGTTTGCAAGAAGATACGTTTAATTTTTTCTTTCCAAATTTCATTTAGAGTATAAAGCAAAAAATCTTTTCCAAAACCTTTTCCCATTTGGCTTTCAATAAGTCCAAAGTATTTAAGTTCAATGTTTTCATTATCTTTTCTATGGTATTCGGCAAAACCGCTTGGTATGCCTTTGATATAGAGTACAAAAATAAAAGTGTTTTGGTGCGTTATTATTTGTTCTAATTCATTATCATTCAATAGTAAACGTTGGCTCCAGCCCCATTTTTCACCTACTTCTTTATATAAAAATTTATAGAATGAAGTATTTATTTGGGGGATTTTATATATAAAAATAGTATAATTGTCATCAAAATTTATTTTTGGCTGAAGCTCATTTTGTTTTGTGATTTCTAAAAATGTAGTTTTGACCGAAATAATTGCAAAATTTTTCATTTGTTTTTTTAGAGTTATAATTATTAGTATATCAGATAAATAGCTATTTGAAGCGTTTCTGCAATTTAATTAGAATTAAAAAACATTTTATAGCTTTTTAATTTTTTTTTTTATCAAAAGTATCAAAAAGATTTTATTTTTTATATAAAACATATTTTTGAGCATTTTTTTATACAATTTTTTTTTAAAAATTTTTGTAAAATTTTGAAAAACAATAAATTATTAGCAAAAAATTTTGTTTAACAAAAACTTAACTTAGTTTATGTTTAAAATCATGTTTTTTATATCAAAAAAATTTGCAAATTTGTAACTAAATTAAAAAAAAATCAATGAATTAAAATAAATAGTTCTCTTTTTGTAATAAATTAAAATTTTAAAAAATGAAAGTACATAATTTTTATGCAGGACCATCTATATTGCCAAAATCGGCAATAAAAGCTACAGCTAAGGCAATAAAAAATTTTGCCAATACAGGAATTTCAGTAGCTTCGATTTCGCACCGAAGTAAAGAATTTCAAGCGGTTGTAGATGAGGCTGTTGCATTATTTAAAGAGCTTTTAAATATTCCAGAAGGTTATGAAGTTTTATTCTTAGGAGGTGGAGCAAGTATGCAATTTGCTATGATTCCAATGAATTTAATGAAAAATAAAGCCGTATATGTAAATACCGGAGTTTGGTCAAACAAAGCCATAAAAGAGGCTAAACTTTTTGGTGAAGTTGTTGAAATTAAAGGTGATGATTTTTATCACATTCCAAAAGGTTATACTATTGACCCTGAGGCAGATTATGTTCATATTACAACCAATAACACCATTTATGGAACAGAAATTTTTGAAGACATCAACTCACCTATTCCATTGGTAGCCGATATGTCTTCCGATATTTTTTCTCGTCCTATTGATGTTTCAAAATACGCGCTTATTTATGGTGGCGCGCAAAAAAATTTAGCTCCTGCCGGTGTAACTTTTGTAATCGTTAAAACCGAAATTTTGGGCAAAGTAGAAAGAGTAATTCCGAGCATGTTAAAATACGAAACCCATGTAAAAGACGGTTCAATGTACAATACGCCTCCATGTATTCCAATTTATACTGCTTTGCAAACTTTAAAGTGGATTAAGAAAGAGGGTGGCGTTGAAGCTATGCAAAAGAAAGCTCAAAAGAAAGCCGAATTATTATACAATGAGATAGATAGAAATCAGGTATTTAAAGCTACAGTTTCTGACCCTGACCGTTCGCTTATGAACATTTGCTTTGTTATGAAAGATGAATACAAAGACAAAGAAGCGGAGTTTTCAAAATTTGCTGCCGAGCGCGGTTTAATTGGTTTGAAAGGACACCGTTTAGTGGGCGGTTTCCGCGCTTCAACTTACAATGCCTTGCCAAAAGCCAGCGTAAAAGCTTTGGTAAAAGCAATGCAAGAGTTTGAAAAACAAGTTATTAAGTAATTATTTATTGGTAATTATCAATTGTTTAATATTCATTTTTTCTATAAAAACAATTGAATAATATAACCCTTTTACATTTGAAATAGATGAAAAAAGTATTAATAGCAACCGACAAACCGTTTGCGCCTGTGGCTGTAAATCTCATAAGAGAAGTGGTTGAAAAAGCTGGTTACGAACTTTGTTTGTTGGAAAAATATACTGCTCAAGAGCAATTGATTGAGGCAGTTGCTGATGTTGATGCCATGATAATTCGCAGCGACAAAGCCGACAAAGCGGTTTTAGATGCTGCTAAAAATTTAAAAATAGTGGTTCGTGCGGGCGCAGGTTACGACAATATTGACCTTGCTGCCGCCAGTGCCAACGGAATTGTAGCTATGAACACGCCCGGACAAAATTCAAATGCCGTTGCTGAATTGGCATTTGGTATGATGGTGTATCAAATTCGCAACGGATTCAATGGTAAATCGGGTAGTGAGTTGAGATGCAAGAAGTTAGGCATACATGCTTACGGAAATGTGGGTAAATATGTAGCTAAAATTGCTAAAGGTTTCGGAATGGAAGTATATGCTTTCGACCCTTTTGTAAAAGCTGAAGATATTGAAAATGAAGGAGTTAAAGTAGTTGGTTCGGTTGAAGAACTTTATTCTACTTGCCAATACATTTCTTTGCACATTCCGGCTAATGAAAAGACCAAGAAATCAATTGGTTACAGCTTGTTGAAATCAATGCCCGAAGGTGCATGTTTAGTAAATACGGCTCGAAAAGAAGTAATTAATGAGGCGGAATTGCTAAAAGTCTTTGAAGAACGCAAAGATTTTGTATATCTTTCTGATATTGAGCCAGATAATAAAGCTGAAATTGCCGAGAAATTTGCTGGTAGATTTTTATTTACTGCCAAAAAAATGGGCGCACAAACCGAAGAAGCCAACATCAATGCCGGTAAAGCTGCTGCCGAACAAATTGTAGCTTTCTTTGAAAAAGGAGATGTTACTTTTAAGGTGAATAAATAAAAATCCGGTATTTTTAAAAATGAATGCAGCCTAAATTGTTCTCCAGTTTGGGCTGTTTCTTTTGTATCATTTTTCTTTCTTTTTCTAAAAAGTTTCTTTTTTTTACTTTTTTCTCAATTTAAACCCTTTGTTTTTTTAGGGTAATTTGTATTTGAAAGTTTTGTTTATTTATTTTAGTTTGTTTTCAAATTTTTTTATTGAAGTTTTTTTTGATTTAGAAAAAATGGAAAAAATTTTTTTGTAAAAATAAAATTTTATATTAGTTTTGAAAATTAATTCAAAATTTGAAAATTGTCAATTTTTTTAATGCAAACAGATATAAAATTTCTTGCGGGTGTAGGACCCAAAAAAGCCACTGTTTTTAATTCCGAATTAGAAATTTTTTCCGTAGAAGATTTACTTTGGTATTTGCCTTTTCGTTACATTGACCGTTCGAGTTTTCAAAAAATTTCCCAACTCGAAGCAGAAAATCTTGTTCAAATTAAAGGAACTTTTTTGCGTTTTACACTCGAAGGGCAGAAATTTAAAGAACGATTAATCGGACTTTTTGCCGATGGTGAAAAAACGATAGAATTGGTTTGGTTTAAATCCATTAGTTTTATTCGTAGAACCCTCGAAATTGGTAAAGAATACATTGTTTTTGGAAAAACTACCGTTTTTAATGGTCATTTAACCATTGTTCATCCCGAAATTGATATTTTAGATGACAATTTGCTATCAAAATCGACCATGCAAGCCGTTTATAGCGTTAGCGAAAAGATGAAAAAGGCATTTATTACCTCAAAATTGCTAAATAAACTCCAAAAATCGGCTCTTGAACTGCTCAAAACTAAAATTCAGGAAACGTTACCCGAATATTTGCTTGCAGAAAATAAACTCATTTCTCTCGAAGAAGCTTTTCAAAACATTCATTTTCCGCAAAATGCCGATTCGCTCAAAAAAGCACAATTTAGACTCAAATTTGATGAACTTTTTTATACTCAATTGAAAATTTTAAAGCAAAAAAGAAAACAAAAACGTATTTTTAAAGGGTATATTTTTGAAAAAGTAGGTGATTATTTTAATCTTTTTTACAAAAACAATTTAAAATTTGAGCTCACACAGGCGCAAAAGCGAGTTATAAAAGAAATCAGGTACGATTTAGGTTCTGGAAAGCACATGAATAGGCTTTTACAAGGCGATGTAGGAAGCGGAAAAACTTTAGTAGCACTTATGACCATGCTTTTGGCTATTGATAATGGTTTTCAAGCTGCATTTATGGCACCGACAGAAATTTTAGCAAGTCAGCATTTTGAAACTTTAACAGGATTTTTAGAAAATATTGGTCTGAATATCAAGTTATTAACAGGTTCAAGTAAAACGAAAGAACGTAGGCAAATACACGAAGCCCTTGAAAATGGAGAATTGCACATATTGGTTGGAACTCACGCACTTATAGAGGAAAAAGTGCAGTTTAAAAACCTTGGAATAGCCATTATTGACGAACAACATCGCTTTGGAGTAGCGCAAAGAGCCAAATTATGGGCAAAAAATACCAATCCGCCACATGTTTTAGTAATGACGGCAACACCCATACCACGCACATTATCAATGACTTTGTACGGCGATTTGGACATTTCTGTTATCGACGAATTGCCTCCAGGTAGAAAACAGATTAAAACCGTGCATGCCTTTGACTCACAGCGACTTAGAGTTTTTAAATTCATGCGTGACGAAATATCGAAAGGAAGGCAAATTTATATTGTTTATCCACTTATTCAAGAGTCGGAAAAGTTTGATTATAAAGACCTTACTGATGGATATGAAAGCATAACTCGTGCATTTCCACCGCCTCAGTATTTGGTTTCCATCGTTCACGGTCAGATGAAACCGGACGAAAAAAATCGCTCCATGCAATTATTTACATCGGGACAGGCACATATTTTGGTTTCCACAACCGTTATCGAAGTGGGCGTAAATGTTCCCAATGCAAGTATTATGATTGTTGAAAGTGCCGAAAAATTTGGACTTTCGCAGTTGCATCAGTTGCGTGGGCGCGTAGGGCGAGGTGCAGAGCAATCTTATTGTATATTAATGACTTCGTACAAACTTTCAAAAACGGCAAAAAGGCGAATACAAATTATGGTTGAAAGCAATGACGGCTTTAAAATAGCCGAAGAAGACCTTAAACTTCGCGGACCCGGCGACATTGAAAGTACCCAACAAAGCGGTCTATCATTCGATTTTAAAATTGCCAACATTGCACATGATGGTACAATTATCCAACTTTGCTCCGATATTATCCAACAAATATTAGATGAAGACGTTGAACTTTCATTAGCAAAAAATGCCGTTTTATTTTTCGAATTAGAAAAAAGAAAAAGGACAAAATTAAATTGGCGAATAATCAGTTGAATTTTCCAAATAAATGAAGTATTTATTTTCAATGTTATTTTTTTACAAAAAAGTTTTTTTTTATAAATTTTTTTGTATCTTTCCTAAAATTTAATTTTAAATTTTTCCAATAAAAAAAATACTTTTTTTCGAAAAAATAAATAAATTTATATAAACTTTTTCATAAAAAAATTAAAATCATGAAAAAAAGAACTATTTTCTTATTCGCTTTGGCTATTTTAGGATTTTCGTGCGATTTAAACGACCGATTGAATAAAAAACCAGAAAAAACCACTACTAAAAGTGAAGTAAATGTACAAATAGCAGCCGATGTTAAAGCCGGTAAAGATTATTATTATGAATACGAATTAAATTTTCCGGTATTTAGTGGCTCTAATGAAAACAGCGGAGCAGCCAATGTTTTTAATAAAGAAATTGATAATTTTATCACAAATTATACCAAAGAATTTGAAGGTAGCGCATTAACCGAGAAGAAGGAGATTGTAGATGTTATTTTAAAAGAAGATAATCTAAAACCTGAAGACAATCACATGTATTATTCTCTCACTATCAAATATTTACCTCCACATGAAACGGTAAATGGAATTTTAAGTGTAAAATTTATTATCGATGAATTTAATTTGGGTGCGCACCCGAATATTTATTTCAAAACTTTTAATTTTGATTTAAAAAAATCACAATTTTTAAAATTAGAAGATATTTTAGATTTAAGCACTGCCGATAAGAAAAATGCAGTTAATAGCTTATTATCCAAATATTTAGAAGACCCATACGATTGTTTTGATGTTGAACCCACCACCGATATAGAGGAAATGCAATTTAGTTTAACCGACGAACACATCGTTTTTTCGTATCAGCCTTATTTATTGGGTGCTTATGCGTGTGGTTCAACTACTATTTTAGTGCCAATTACCGAGTTTAAAAATATTGGAGCTTGGAAAAACTGATTTTTTGATGCTCTGTTTGTTGCAAAATATTGAAATTGTGTATATTTCAGAGCATCAAAGAAAATAAATTTATGATTTGTTAAAGGTAAAAACTTTTTTTTTTTGTAAAGAAAATTTATTTTTGCAAAAAAAAAGAAAATATGTTAAAAACGCTTTTAGTAGAAAACTACGCATTAATTGATAAACTTGAAATTCATTTTTCTAAAGGTTTTTCAACCATAACGGGAGAAACAGGTGCCGGAAAGTCAATATTATTGGGAGCTTTATCTCTTATTTTAGGAAATAGAGCGGAACTTTCCGTTTTAAAAAATAAAGATGAAAAATGTGTCATTGAGGGAATTTTTAATGTAGAAAAATTAAATTTACAGGTATTTTTTAAAGAAAGTTTGCCGGAAGTTGAATACGACCATGAAACCATTTTACGGCGTATCATAACTCCTACAGGAAAGTCGCGTGCTTTTATTAACGACAATCCGGTTAGCCTCAATGACTTACGCGAATTGGGTTTAAAACTTATCGACATTCATTCGCAACATAAAAACTTATTGCTTAGCGATAACAAATTTCAACTCAACGTTGTGGACAGCTTAGCCCAAAATGAAAACATTTTGCAAGAGTATAGAATTGAATTTAAGGCGTTTAAAGATTTGCAAAAACGATTGAGCGATTTAATTGAAAAAGCTCAAATTCAAAAAAATGATGCCGATTATTTTCAACATCGTTACGAACAATTAGCTATTGCAAAACTCGTTGATAATGAGCAAAATGAATTGGAGTTGGAGCTTAAAACTATTAGCAATGCCGAAGAAATAAAGCTTTATATTAGTAAGGCATCGCAAATTTTGAGTAGCGACGAATTTTCAATAATTTCAGGTCTAAGTAGTGCCAACGATGGTTTGAAACGAATTACAAAAGTTTTTCCAAAAATTGAAAACTTTGTAGAACGCTTATCAAGTTCATTGATTGAAATTCAAGACATTGCAGCGGAGCTGGAAGTGCTTTCCGAAGATGTAGAATTTAATCAAGAGCGTTTGGATTTTATAAACGAACGATTGAATTTGATTTTTTCTTTACAACAATTGCATAAAGTAAAAACAGTTGCAGAATTATTGAAAATACAAACCGATTTGTATGAAAAATTAAATGAAATTCAAAATTTTGACTATGAAATAGCCGAATTAACAAAAAAATTGGACAAAAAAACCGATGAATTAACCAATTTAGCCCAGAAGATTTCTGAAAAAAGGAAAAAAGTTATTCCTACAATTGAAAAATCAATGGTTTCTCAGCTTAATAATCTCGGAATGCTCAATGCTGTTTTTAAAATTAAAACGGAGCAAGAATCAGAGTTTACTTCAACTGGAAAAGACCGGATAACTTATTTATTTTCGGCAAATAAATCAGGCGAATTAAACGATATAAGCAAAGTGGCTTCGGGTGGAGAAGTAGCTCGCGTAATGATAAGCATTAAATCATTGGTTTCTAAATATTTATCTTTGCCAACTATTATTTTTGATGAAATTGATACCGGAGTTTCGGGCGATATAGCTGATAAAATGGGAAACATTATGGCAGAAATGGCTGATAATATGCAAGTTATAAGTATTACTCATTTACCACAAATTGCAGCAAAAGGCTTTAATCAATATTTGGTTTATAAAAAAGATACCAAAAATACAACCGTTTCCAATATAAAGTTATTGTCTGAAAATGAAAGAATTACCGAAATAGCAAAAATGCTTAGTGGTAAAGAATTGACCGATGCGGCAATAGAAAATGCAAAGCATTTGTTGAATTTAATATAATATTTAAACCTTTTTTATATGAAAAATTATATTTTAATAGTGCTTTTTTTGTTTTTTTTTAGTATGTGTACCAGCGAGAAATCTACTAAGAACGAAAAAACAAGCTTAGCTGATAGTAATGAAGTAGTTACAACTAAAATTTCATCTCTGCCAAAAATTGAAATGTACAAGGAAATTAATTTTTCCGAAGATTCGCTAATTGAGTTAATTCGCTTAGATTCAACCTTTAGAGTTGATATTCCTTATGCCACCGATAGTAATTTTACTAAAACCACTCTTTACCCGTGCAATAAATGTTTAATTCGTTATAAAGTGGCTAAAGCTTTGGTAAATGCAAACAATTTATTGAAAGATAAAGGTTTAAAGCTCAAAATGTTAGATTGTTATCGTCCGCTTTCGGTACAGCATAAAATGTGGAAAGTTTATCCCAATCCTGTTTATGTAGCCGACCCAAATTCGGGTGAAGCATCAATGCACAATCGGGGAGTAGCAGTAGATGTAACGATAGTCGATTTATCTGGTAATGAGCTGGATATGGGTACAAAATTTGACCATTTTGGCAAAGAAGCATGGCCCTCGTATAGAAATTTTAGCGATACAATATTGAAAAATAGAGATTTACTTTCTCAAACCATGCTCAAAGTTGGTTTTAGAAATTCACGTTCCGAATGGTGGCATTATTCACTCAAAGGTGTGAATTTTAAAGTCGAAGATTTTCCCTTGCCTTGTCAATAATTTTTTTTTAGAATGCCGACTTTTTTCAAAAAAAGCGAAAAGTGTTTTATAAAAAAAGCAAATTATGGCAATTTTTTTATAAAAAAATGGATTGCGAAAGAAATACCGAAATATTTTTTTCTAAAAATTATTTTCAAATTAAAAGTTCGTTCTTTTTTTTCATTTAAAAAAAAAATTGAACGAACTATAATAATTATATCTGGGGTATATACAATACACCAATCTATATACATAAATATGTTAAA
>DYNA01000167.1 GCA_020721325.1 Paludibacter propionicigenes | reverse complement strand
ACGAAAGTTATTCTAAAAAAATTGAATTAAAAAAACAGAGTAAAAAATAGAATGGAAATGTTAAATGCAATTATTTAACAAACAATTGTTTATATTTTGATATTTGCCCAAATTCAAATACTTAATAATTTAATATTTTCAAAAAATAAATGTTTTAAAATAGGCAATTTTGATTATTTTATATTATTTTTACGCTACAATTTTTTTTAAGATTGACAGAAAAAAAAAAATTATTAGCATGGATTAAAAATGGTTTTTGTTTCAAAAAAAAATAAAAACTTTGAAGAATAAAAGAAAACAAAACACAAATAAATAAAAGGATTTTAAGCTATTTCATGAGTAAAATTACCTTCAATATTTTTAAAAAAAGACTTTTGAATGTTATTTTTTGGTCGGTTATTTCGGCAGCATTCATAGGTCCGGGTACTATAACTACTGCTACACAAGCCGGCGCAAGTTATGGATTTGATTTGTTGTGGGCATTTGTATTTTCTACGTTTGCATGTGTTTTGTTGCAGGAGGCAAGCGCACGAATAGCCATTTTAGCAGAAATGAATTTGGGTCAAGCCATTGCTTTAAAATTTAATAATAAAACCACCAAAGGACCTATTTTGCTTTTAATAATCGGTTCTATCATTTTGGGTTCGGCGGCTTATGAAACCGGAAATATTTTGGGTTCTATTGAGGGATTGAAACTTATTTTTAAAATACCGCAATTTTATTTGGTTACGGGAGTGGGAATTTTGGCATTTATAGCTTTAAATTTACGTTCGGTACATACAATAGCCAAGTTTATGGGTTTTATAGTCATTTTTATGGGTGTAACTTTTGTAACAACGGCTATTTTTATCAAACCACCTATTGCGGAAGTGTTAAAAGGCAGTTTTATTCCGTATATTCCCAACGATTATTCTGCCGGATTGCTGGTTTTGGGTTTGGTGGGAACTACGGTTGTTCCTTACGATTTATTTTTGGGTTCGGGGGTTTTGGACAAAAAGCAAACCGTTGGCGAGATGCGTTTTGGAATTTCTATTGCCATTATACTTGGAGGTTTTATTTCTATGGCAATTTTAGTTGTGGGTACTATTTTAGAAGAGGAGTTTTCGTATCAAGCTTTGGCAAACGCCATATCGAATAAGGTAAATCCATGGGCAGTGTATATTTTTAGCTTTGGCATGTTTGCAGCGGGTTTTTCATCGGCTATAACGGCACCTTTGGCTTCGTCAATAACGGCTAAGAGTTTGTTTTATAGTGAAAAAAATAAAAAATGGAATACACAAGCCCTTTATTATAAATTGGTTTGGATGAGTGTTTTAATAGTAGGATTGATTTTTGGTTATTTAGAAGTAGAACCTATACCGGCTATAATTTTGGCGCAAGCCTTAAATGGATTGATATTGCCGTTTATAAGTATTTTTCTTATTTTTGTAATCAACGATGTAACTTTGATGGGCAAAAATGGAGTAAATGGTTGGATTTCAAATTTTTTTATGGCAGTCATTGTTTGGATAACCCTCATTTTGGGTTTTACTAATATAATAAATGCCATTTCAAAAGCCTCATTTATATCGATTTACGCCAAATATACCAGTATTGAGTATGTGGGTGCAATATCGCTTTTTATTAGTGTTAGTATTTTTATCAATGTGTATAGAATGCGAAGTAGAAATAAAAAAAATGCGGCTAAAAAAATAAATTAAAGAAAAATTTTGATATATTAAAGAAAACTTATATTTTTCCAAAATATTTTAAATGTAAATGGAGTTAAAAGAAAATATACTTAAATCTCTGGGTATCAAGAAGGAAGAGTGGGATAAATTTACTTATTTATTCTTGTATTCTTTCTTTTTAGGCTTATTTATTGCCTTTTATTTTGCTCCTGCTAACTCCGAGTTTATCCGTCATTTTAGCAGTACTGACCTTCCGATGGCTTACATAGCAGCCGGTATTGCAGGGTATATTTTTACATCTATTTATTCTGTTTTACAAAAAAGAATACACAGTAAATATTTATTTATCAGTGCATTAAGCTTTATGTTTATCGTCCCGTTGTTTTCACGCTGGGGGCTTTACATGGGTTTTAATGAAAAATGGTTGAGCTTTTTTGTTTTTATTTGGGGCTGGCCTTTTATTTCGATGGTAGCCATAGAAACCGGAGGTTTGGCTATCAAATTTCTTAATTTACAGCAAGTTAAACGTCTTTACGGTCTTATCAATTCGGGTGGAGTGATAGCTTCCATTTTGGGTTATTTGGCTATACCATTATTAAGCCCTTATGTATCACATGTTTACGATATTTTGGCTTTTGGAGTAGTGGGTGTCATTGCCAGTATTTACATTATTTATATCATTTATAAAAAATTTTGGGAAGAAGATAAAGAAGAAAACGCCAATTTTGGCGAAGAACCAACTTATCGTTTCAAAGATTTAATAAAAGAAAAATATTTTTTATTGATTTTTATTTCGGCTACACTCTCTATGGTAACAATTTATTTTACCGATTTTGGGTTTTTAGCCAGTATAAAAAATCAAGCAGGTTTTTTACAAACCCCTAATGCTGTAGCAAATTTTATAGCCCTTGTTTTCGGCGCATTAAAAATTGGGGAACTATTAATTTCAATTTTTTCGAGTCGTTTATTGAGTCGTTGGGGAATAAGCATGGGGCTTTCCATTTTGCCTTTTGTAGCCGGATTGTTTATTTTAGGCGCAAGTGTATCAGCTATTTGGCTTGGTGTAGCAAGTTATGTATTTTTTACTTTTGTAGTTTTCAATAAATCTTTTGAGCGTATTTTGCGGCGCGGCCTCGACGACCCGGCTTTTAATATTTTGTACCAACCTTTGAAAAATGAGCAAAAGCTTATTTTACAAACAAGAGTAGGTGTAATCATGCAATTGGCTATAAGCATAGCCGGTATTTTACTATTTATTTCTACCAAAGTATTTATTAAAATAGATGGAACTTTTGATTTGACCTATTTTAATTTAATGTTTTTGCCCTTTTTAATTATCTGGTTTTTTGTAACACGCAAACTCTACGCCGGATATAAAATAAAATTGAGTGAAATTTTAGAAGAAAAAAACAAAGAAAACAGAAGCATCAAAGCCACAGATATTTACGGTTCGGATTTGTTGCTCAAGCAACTCGAAAGCGATATTATTGAAAATACAAGTATGAGTATCACAATTTTATCCGAAACCAATCCCGAACTGCTCGAACATTACACCCAAGATTTGCTCCGATTGGAAGATAAAACCATTCGCAAAGCACTTTTGCGTTGCATTTCACCTACTTGGAATAGAGATATTTACACTTTGATAAAAGATTTACCGCAAGACCCCCAAGACGAAGAAGAAATGGCTTTGATAAATAAAGCCCTTAATAATTTAGATTATTCTCAAGTGGTGAAGCTTTCAGAAAATGATTTGGCAGCTTACAGCCTGAGCAATGAATTTGATAAAAATTTAGAAGTTGTTAAAAATATTCGCAAATTCGGTCTGTTTCACAATACACAAATAATAAAAAATCTTTTCGAAACCAAAGACAAGTCTATTCGCAAAGCAGCAATTTATTTTGCCAAAGAAAATGGAGATTTATCTTTGATAAAAATATTGGTCAATATGCTTAAATCGCCCGAATATAGGCATTTAGCAGCTAACAAACTCATCGAAATGCCTGTTGCCATTCCCGAAATAGAGAAACTTTTTTCGCAAACAGAAAACATAAATATTGCCTTAAAAATTATTGAAATCTACGCTCGAATTGGAAACGATTTAACCAATCGATATATTTTAATGCGCATCAATCATCCGGTACATGCCATACAAGAAGCGGCTATAAATGGATTGTTTTTTGCCAAATTCCAAGCCAATGAAAGTCAAGCCATTGTTGTAAAAGAGAAAATTTACGAAGTTGTAGGACAAATTTTGTGGCTGTTTATCTGTATTTCCGAAATCGAACGACAAAAAAATGTTTTAAAATTAGTGCAAGCACTTGATATTGAGCATACTAAAAAATTCGATACCCTTTTCAATTTGTTGGCGTTTATCAACAAACCAGCAACCATTGAATTAATCAAAACCAACATCATTGGCGAGAACATTATTTATGCCCTCGAAATCATCGAAAATTTTATTACTCAAGACATTAAAAAAGTAATTATTCCGGTATTTGATAAAATTTCGGTAGGTCAAAGAGCCAAAAAATTAAAATTTATACGCGAAGTAGAAAAACTTTCGTTTGAACAAAGATTAAAAGAAATTATCAATGCCAAGGAATACGAAGTCGATTTGTGGACAAAAACCAAAGCTCTTGAATTATTAGGCAAAGTGCTAAAAAAAATAAGCCCAACCATTACGCAACAAGAAAATGTAATTAAACGCAAACAAGAAAATAATTCTGCTGATTATCAGATTGATATACTCGATAAAATAGCAAAAGCCAATATTCCGGCGGATATTTTTCAAAGTTTGCATCACAAAGACGAATTGATATACAGCACTGCGGCAGGCATTATTTACAACGAAAATCCGGAGCTTTGCATCGAATATTTGAATACGCTCGATGATGAAAAGAAAAAATTAATCAATATTTTAAACACCGATAGTGCCGATTTGCTCAACGAAAAAGTGAAATACATTCGTAGAGTTCCCGATTTCTTTGGTTTTCCCGAAAATACTCTTGTAAAACTGGCACGCCTTTTTAAAACCGTAAATGCCAATAAAGGCGAAGAGATTGATTTTGAAGCCAAAAGCGAAGACGATATTATTCTTATTGTTGTAAAAGGAAAATTAAGTTATAAATTGGATAATTCGGACAAAGAAATTTCCTTTAAGCGTAATGACACCATTGTTAAAGGTTTTAATATACCTTCCAACGTCAATAAAATTTATGTGCGCAGCGATACCATGTATTTATCGAGCAATCGCTTTGCGTATTTTAATCTTTTGGTTTATGAAATTGAAATTATTGACAATTTATTTGTAAAAAAACGTTTTTCTCGAATAAAAAAGATATAATTACAAATTCTACTTTTTTTTCTATAAAATATTGAAAATCAATTGGATATTTTTATAAAAACTTAATTTATCTGCATTACAATATTTTACAAAATGAAAATAAATAAATAGCAGATTTCTTTTTACTCTAAAATAAAATATTTTTTTTAGAAATTCCAATCATTTTTGTAACGAATTGATTACAAACCAGACAAATTTTGAAAATCGGTCTGGTTTTAAAATGTTTACAATATAAAAAAGTTGCCATTATTTTAGTAAAATCAATCAATTAATTTCAAAAAAAAAATAAAATTGCTACGAATTTACCACCATAGAATAAAATGTATAGGCTGCAATTACTGCGTAGAAGCCGCGCCCTATCGCTGGGAAATGAACTCAACAGACGGAAAAAGCAATTTAAAAGATGCCACCGAAAAAAAAGGTTTTTACATAGTATTGGTTTCAGACGATGAACTCGAAGACAATCTGGAAGCTGCCGAAATCTGTCCGGTTAATATTATCAGAGTAGAAAAAATATAAAAACCAAATTTTATAAAATACAACAAAATAATTAATTTGGCATTTACTCTGTTTTATTCTGCATTTATTTAATCCACATCTTTAGCAATAGAATCGATGCTTTGGAGAGAAATACTGTCGGTTTTTAAAGGAGCAATACCCAATTCGTTCATTTTTTTTAAAGCCGGAATAGCTCTGCCTTGCCAAGAGCCAATGGTTTGATTATAAGTTTTTACCAACATATTTAACTGATTTCCCATTTTTTGAAGATGTTCGCTGAATAAAGTTAGGCGTTGATAAACAATCTTGGCTTGTTTCCAAATTTCAATGGCATTTTCAGTGGCTTTGTGCTGTCGCCAAGAGTAGGAAATGGTTTGTAATAAGCCAATTAAAGTAGTAGGAGTAGCAATTAAAATTTTATTTTTGATGGCATCTAAAACCAATTCTTTGTCGTAAGCCAAAGCCGTTCCAAAAGCAGATTCCACTTCAATGTACAGCACCACAAAATCAACGCTATCGTCAAACTGTTGCCAGTAATTCTTTGTAGATAAGTCTTTTACGTGCTTGCGAAGGGCTGCCGAGTGCATTATCAAAAGCTCTTCTCTGAGTTTTTCGTCGGAGGTTTCAATGGCGTTCAAATAAGCCAAAAGCGGCATTTTAGAGTCAATGACCACTTTTCTACTTTCGGGCAAGTAAACAACCATGTCGGGTCTAAGTAAATTTTTGTCTTCATCTGTAACACTTTTTTGCTCCGAAAAATCACAAAATTCGTTCATTCCGGCAAATTCCACTAAGCGTTTTAAACCAATTTCGCCCCATTTTCCTCTCACTTTAGGCGATTTTAATGCCGAAACCAAAGCATTTGTTTCCTTTTCGAGCGAAGTTTGTTTTTTAATTAATTCCTCAATATGATTTTTTAAATTTCCAAAAGTTTGATGATTATGAGCTTCAAGTTCTTTGATTAAAGCCTCATGTCTTTGGAGCGAATTATCGAGCGGTTTTATAATGTTTTCGAGCTTTTCATTGCCCAATTGCATATCTGAAGTGGCTTTTTGAGTATATTTTTCGAGCGTTTTTTCGGCTAAATTTACAAATGACTGATTATTTTCTTGAACTGCTTGAGAAGCTATCAAACGAAAACTTTCTTTCAAATGTTTTTCAATATTCACAAATTGTTCTTTTTGAGCTTCAAAAAGAGCCTGCAATTTAAAATATTTTTCTTTTTCATTGAGCAATAATTCTTGAAGGCGATTTACTTTATCTGATTGTAGATGAGTAGATTGCAATTTTGACCAAAGCCACGAAACATAAGCTCCGATGGCTATTCCTAAAAACAAAAAAAGGATTTCCATATTTATTTTATAAGATTGATTTTTTTTTTTACAAAAGAAAATAAATATTTTAGTTTTAACAAAAAAAAATTATTAAGTTGTAAAAAAGTTTTTGTACAACATTAAAAAAAATATAATTTTGCACGAATTATTTTTTTTATTACTATCGATTATTAAAGTACAAACTCGTTTTATTTATTTTTTTTATGTAATTTTTTTTTATTTTACAAAAAAGGAATTATTAAAAAATATTAATTTTAAACGGTTTTATAATACTTTTTTATAAAAAATACTAAATAAAAAATGGATACACTTAATCAAAAATTAAAATATATATTTTCAGATTATTTTGCTTCAATTTTTGCTTGGACTATTTTTTCATTTTTCAGACAAATATACATCATTAATGGCTTTAAAACGCTTTATTTTACTCAAAAATATTGGCTGGCTATTGCCGTTTTACCTTTTTTCTGGCTTTTTTTGCATTATGTAAGTGGTTATTACAAAGACATTTATCGAAAATCGCGGCATTCTGAATTTTGGCATACTTTTTTTGTTATTTTAATAGGGTGCATAGTTTTATTTTTTTTACTTGTTTTAGACGATTATATTCCTGATTATAAATATTTTTACATTTCATTTACGGCACTTTTTTCCTTTCATTTAGTATTGACTTATTTGCCGCGACTTTTTATTACATCGCTCACTCATAGAAAGATACGTTCAGGTAAAATTGGTTTCAATACACTTATAATAGGAAGTAATAAAAATGCCTATAAATATTTTTTATTATTAAACGAAAAGCCTAAGTTAAGTGGTAATAATTTTGTGGGTTTCATAAGTGTTCAAAAAAAAATATATAAGAAATTAAAAAAAGAAATTCCGCATTTAGGACATTTAAAAGATTTAATAAATGTAATCATTAAATATAAAGTTGAAGAAATTATTATTGCCATCGAACACGATGAAAAAGTTTTGTTGCAAAAAATACTTATCAAACTTACCTACCAAGATTTGAGAATAAAAGCCACATCCAATGTGTATGAGGTGATTACAGGATTGGTAAAAATATCGTCTATTTATGGAATTCCGCTTATGGAATTGCGGAAAAATTTATTGCCAACGTGGGAAGAGACTCTAAAAAGAGGTATGGATTTTATCATTTCATTATTTGCTTTGATTTTTTTATTACCGGTTTATATTTTTGTTGCTTTAGGAATTGTATTTACTTCGCGCGGACCCATTTTTTACTCGCACGAGCGCATTGGCTTGCACGGCAAGCCTTTTAACATCTATAAATTTCGCTCAATGGTAGTAGATGCCGAAAAAAATGGTCCGAAACTCTCCTCAAACAACGACCCGCGAATAACTAAATTCGGAAAATTTTTACGTAAAACGCGACTCGATGAAATCCCTCAGTTTTATAACGTTTTAATAGGCGACATGTCGCTTGTAGGACCAAGACCCGAACGACTTTTTTACATAAAACAAATTGCTGAGAGAAATCCCCTCTATTACCGAATTTACAAAGTCAGACCCGGAATAACATCGTGGAGTTCCATAAAAATTGGTTATACCGAAACCATCGAGCAAATGAATAAACGTTTGCATTACGACCTTATTTATTTGGAAAATATGTCTATCTTGTTGGATATTAAAATTTTACTCCATACTATATTAACTGTTTTAAAAGGCGAAGGCAAATAATTTTTTTATAAAAAATATTTATTTTACAAAAAAATAGAAAACTTTCAATTTTTACTTTTTTTTGTAAATAATTATATTTACTTTTGAGAACTCAAAATTAATATATTCTTACCGGACTTTTTTTGTTCACCTACTCTAATTGTTCGGTAAGTTTTTTTCTTTTTTTGCACAAAAACATGCTCGAAAATCAATATAACAGTCTGAATTTCAATAAAAAACATTTCATTTTTGGTAAATACTATCTAAAATTTGCTTGCCCACAATATCGCGAAAATGTCCGGGTTCGTAGTAATTTCCTATGTTATTGGTATAAGAATTAATGCCCGAAAAATCAAAAACATTTTGATTTCCAAATGTTTTTTGCAAAAAATGAATATCACTTTTTGAATATTTATTTTGGTCAAACATAGGTAAAAGTATAATTTTGTAATTTGTTTTGTGTTTTTTTAATATTTGAGCTATTT
>DYNA01000166.1 GCA_020721325.1 Paludibacter propionicigenes | reverse complement strand
AATATTCAAATAAAAAAATAAAAACAAAAAAAAAATAAAAAAAAATTCGTGCATTCGTGGCAAACAAAAAAAAAGAATAATATAACCCTAATTTACTAATTAGAACGAATTAATTCGTCATAAATTCGTGAATTAGTGGTCAAAAAAATTCGTGCATTCGTGGCAAACAAAAAAAAAGAATAATATAACCCTAATTTACTAATTAGAACGAATTAATTCGTCATAAATTCGTGAATTAGTGGTCAAAAAAATTCCTGCATTCGTGGCAAACAAAAAAATCCCTGAAAATCAGTCCAATCCGTGTAATCAGTGTTCCAATTACATAATACCAGAAAAAACGCCAGAAACAATAAAAAAAATCGTCCCGCCATAAAAAAAAATGATGCCGGGCAGAAAAAAAATCGTCCCGCCATGAAAAAAAATGATGCCGGACAGAAAAAAAATCGTCCCGCCATAAAAAAAAATGATGCCGGACAGAAAAAAAATCGTCCCGCCATGAAAAAAAATGATGCCGGCCAGAAAAAAAATCGTCCCGCCATAAAAAAAAATGATGCCGGCCAGAAAAAAAATCGTCCCGCCATGAAAAAAAATGATGCCGGGCAGAAAAAAAATCGTGCCGCCATAAAAAAAAATGATGCCGGACAGAAAAAAAATCGTCCCGCCATAAAAAAAAATGATGCCGGACAGAAAAAAAATCGTCCCGCCATGAAAAAAAATGATGCCGGCCAGAAAAAAAATCGTCCCGCCATAAAAAAAAATGATGCCGGCCAGAAAAAAAATCGTCCCGCCATGAAAAAAAATGATGCCGGGCAGAAAAAAAATCGTGCCGCCATGAAAAAAAATACCTTCCGCAACAAAAAAATAGCAAGCAGAGTAGCTCAAAGCACCCCGCTTGCTAATGTTTTCATTCACCATTAAAAAAAAACACTTTCCAACGTTCCGGTTAGGAACTTGGGAACGTGTTTTTTATTAAACAGTTATATTATACTGCAAACGGTAATTTTGCCAAAGTTTTAATTACAAATCACTTACATAAAAATAAAAGTTCAAATTACAACCGTTTGAAGTATAAATAAACGAATTTATATTCATTTTATGAGTTTTTTTTTTAAAGATACAAATCAAGATATTAATGTATTGAATTGAAAAAAAGAGATTTATGAGTTTTCTTTCTAACACTAAATAAGCCAACAAAATAAGGAAAATAAATTTGTTACCAAATAAAATCCGCCACAGCACAATTTTTCCATACCTTATGAGTATTTACACTGATGCCTATTTTTGTATATTTACCATTCAAACAATTAATACGATGACCAAGACTTGGCACACTATGGTCAATTAACCATTGCATAGCAATATCAATCCCTTTGTCCATGCCATAAGAGCAGCATTCGGCGTAATTGCCTTTGGGGCAATTAATTCTTTTGTGTCCGGTTGTGCCTGCTTCGCCTTGTTCTTTAGCAAAGCACTTTGCATTTTCGTACAATTCAGTTGCAAAAACCAATGCGCTTACCGGTACCATCGATTCCAAGTGAACAATCAACGACTTTCGATATTCCGAATCTTTCAAATAATCGCCGTAACGTACTGTGCCAAAATAGTTTTTAACCACTATCTTGGCAAAATCCTTTGGATAGAGACGGGCTAAATTGATATAAACGATGGCTTCTTTTTCTGCATCTGTCAGATAATCAATGTCCTTTGCTGTGTTTGCATTTGAAAGTTGCGCATCTGACCAAGTTTGAGAAATTCCCAAAGAACAAACAAATGTAAAAAGCAATATAATAACGGTTGTTTTCATACATCTTTTTTTTAAGGTTTAAACTTCATTTTACTCATTAAAATATATCAATTTTCGCTCCAATTTAGCTATTTTATACTAAGCCGCTATCAGAATTTATAATTTCATGTAAAAATACTAAACTGAAAACAAAAAAACTTTGCGCCTTGGCGTGAAAAACAAAAAAACTTTGCGTCTTAAGAGTCTTAGCGTGAAAAGCAAAAAAACCGCTTAACCTTTTTGCAAGGCTAAACGGTTGAGCGTAATGATAAAATTATCAATACAAACCCAGACTAAATTAAAATTGGTTTTTGGCTTTAGAAATTAAGTATTGAGTTAAAAAATTAATATTTTTACCCAATTACTTAATCACAAAACTTTATGCCTATTCGTATAAGCCAATACCTATATTTCTAAAACCAAATTGAATTTAATAAATAAATTACAAAAAACCCAGTTCCAATTTAGCCTCTTCCGAAAGCATTTCTTGATTCCATGGCGGGTCAAAAACCAATTGGACAACAACTTTTTGCACTCCATCAATGGTTTGCACCGAATTTTTTACATCACGCACCAAGTCGTCGGCAACCGGACAATTAGGGGCAGTGAGAGTCATTTGTATGTCCACATTGTTGTAGTTATCCACTTCCATTTCATAAATTAGACCCAAATCGTAAATATTTACCGGTATTTCGGGGTCGTAAATGGTTTTTAATACTTCCACAATTTTTCCTTCCAATTGTAGAAATTCCTTATCTTTAACAACTTCGCTCATTTTTTTATATTTATAAAAAAGCTTATTTTTCTAAACTATCAAACGCCAAAGCATACGATTTGATGCGTTTTATCATCGAAAGCAAACCGTTGGCACGCGTTGGCGACAAATTTTGACTCAAACCTATTTTTTCGATAAAAAATAAGTCGGCAGTTAAAATATCTTTTGCCGATTGCATATTGAACACTCTAACCAGCAGAGCTACAACGCCTTTAGTTATAATGGCATCGCTATCGGCTGTAAAACTCAGTTTGCCCTCTTTCAATTCCGCATCAAGCCAAACTTTCGATTGGCAACCATTAATTAAATTTTGCGGTGTTTTTTTATTTACATCTATTACGGGCAAACTTTTTGCATAATCAATAATGTATTCGTATTTGTCCATCCAATCGTCATACACCAAGAATTCTTCAATTATTTCGTTTTGTATCTCGTTTATTGTCATTGTATTATGTATTTTTCTTTCCTTTTTTTACACTTTTTATCAATGAAACAATTTAACAATACGCTTTACGCCATTTACCAGTAAATCAACTTCTTCCGGCGTATTATAAAAAGCCAACGATGCACGTACCGTTCCGTCAATTCCCAAACGCTGCATGAGCGGTTGGGCGCAATGACTGCCCGTTCGCACGGCAATGCCCATTTTATCGAGCATTAAGCCCATATCGTAAGCATGAATATTGTCCACCAAAAAAGAAATAATGCTGCTTTTCTTTTGGCTTTCGCCAAAAATTTTAAGCCCTTTAATCTGTTTCAATTCGTGCGTAGCGTATATTAAAAGTCCATTTTCACGTGTTGTAATAAGCTCAAAACCAATTTCTTTGATGTATTCAGCCGCCCTTGCCAAAGCTACCGAACCTACAAAATTACTCGTTCCGGCTTCAAATTTGAAAGGCAATTCGGCATAAGTTGTCTCTTGAAACGAAACCACATCAACCATGTCGCCACCACCTTGATACGGAGGCATTTGGCAAAGAATTTCTTTTTTTCCGTACAAAATTCCTGTTCCGGTGGGTGCGTACATTTTATGACCCGAAAAAACATAAAAATCGGCATCTAAATCTTGCACATCAACCGACGAATGCAAAATGGCTTGTGAACCGTCCACCAAAACTTTTACATTTTTTGAATGAGCTTTTTTAATTATTTTTTTTACCGGATTAATTGTTCCCAAAACATTTGAAGTATGTGCAAAAGCCAAAAGTTTTGTTCGTTCCGAAATCAAATTTTCCAATTCATTTATTTTCAATTCGCCGATTTCATCGATGGGCAAAACTTTTAATTTTGCTTTTTTGCGTAAGCAAAGCATTTGCCAAGGCACTATGTTGGCGTGATGCTCCATTTCGGTTACAATAATTTCATCTCCCTCATTTACAAAAGCTTCGCCAAACGAAAAAGCCACCAAATTTATCGAATCAGTTGCCCCTTTTGTAAAAATAATTTCTTCACTTAGTTGGGCATTGATAAAATTTTGTATGGTTTGGCGTGCTTTTTCATAAGCGTTTGTCATTTCGCCGCTCAAAAAATGTACGCCTCTGTGTATGTTCGAGTTAATGGTTTTATAAATTTCATTTTCGGTATCAATTACGCACAAAGGCTTTTGACTTGTAGCTCCGTTGTCGAAGTAAACAAGTGGCTTTCCATAAATTTTTTGATTCAAAATTGGAAAATCTTTCCGTATTTCTTCTATGCTTTTTTGCATATTTTTTTATTAATTAATGAATGAATTGGGCAACATTTGTATAAACGGCAAACAATTATCGTAATTTAATTCATAAAAATTGGCGCCTAAATGAATGTTCGTGTAATATTGATTTTGGTTTTGCTTGTAAAATTTTTCCGAAGGCAAAGCCCATAAATTTTCTCCTAATTTGTGCGCTAAAAACCATTTTTCGAGTAAGCGGGTTGCACGCCCGTTGCCGTCTGTAAATGGGTGAATATGAGCCAGTCGGAGATGAATTAATGCAGCAAAATAAAACACTTCGCTTACATTTAATTCACTGTTTAAAAGTTCATGGATTTGTTCAAAAAACAAATTCATTTCATTTTTTACAAATTGCGGTTCAACAGCTAAATAAACCAAGCCTTTTTCACTAAAAACACCAATAGGTTCTTCTCTATATTTTCCGCGTTTACTTTTGATTAAAAAAGTTTTTGAAAAAATTTTGTGTGCTTCCAAAAATGCTTTTTGCGAAAGTAAATTATTTTTTGCAAAGTGATATGCTTCTGATAAATTTTCAATTTCTTCAATTTCTTTTTTACCCAAAAATTTATTTTTAGAGAGTTTGTAATTCATAAAAGTATTCAGGTCAATGCTGTTTCCCTCTATATTTGAAGAAAAAACAGCCGAAGTTTCAAGCAAAAAATCAAAATCATGCGATTTATTTTTGCTTGAAAATACCTCATAACTTTCAGACAAATTTTGTCCTACACGCTCATTGAAAAGACCAAAATATTTTTTATCGGTTATTTGCATTTTTTATTTAAAGAAAACATGTTTGCATTCTCTTATTATATTTTTCCCTCTCAAACGCTTGTCGATTAAATTTTCAATCCAAATTTTAACTGTCTCATTATTTATGCTTTTAGCTATTTCGGCAGCAAAGGCAAAAAGCAATAAAGCACGCGCTTGTTGCTTGCTCAAACCGCGAGCTTGCATATAGAAAAGTGCCTCATTATCAATTTGTCCGGTAGTAGAACCGTGCGAACAGGCTACATCATCGGCATAAATTTCGAGCTGAGGCTTGCTGTGAGCGGTTGCAGTTTCGGTTAGCAATATATTTTTATTGCTTTGCTTGGCATTTGTTTTTTGTGCATCTTGAGCTACAAAAACTTTTCCCGCAAAAATGCAAGTCGCTTCATCGTCTATGAGAGATTTAAAAAGCTGGTTACTGTTGCAATTGCCTTTGGCATGTGTTACAAGTACATTGTTGTCAAAGTGTTGCGATTTATCGGCAAGCGATAAGCCATTGATTAAAGCATTAGCACCTTCTCCATTTAGTTTGATTTTCAAATCGTTGCGAATTAGATTTCCATTTAAGCTAAAAATAAAATTCTTTAATTCGCTATCCGATTCTTGTTCAATGTGCGTGTTGGTAAATAAAAAATCGTTTTCGTTTTCTACTTGATATTTAGTGAGTTCAAGTTTTGCTCCTTTTTTTAAAAAAATTTCGGATACATTATTTGAAACCATTCTTCCTCCCGAAAGTGAAACATAACTTTCTAAAATTGAAGCTTTTGAATTTTCACCAAGCACTATTAAATTTCTAACTTGCGAAATGCTTGGTGTATTTCTACCATCGGTAAGAAAAATTAAATGAATAAGTTCACTAATTTCTTCGTTTTTATTTACTAAAATAAAACTGCCACTTTTAGCGAAAGCTGTATTTAATGCGGTAAAATTATTTTCAATACTACAATTTGTTTTTCCAAAAAAACTTTTAATCTCTTGCTGATGCGAGTGAATGGCTTGTTCTATGGGCAAAATTGTTATCTGTTTGTTTGAAAGTATTTTATCGGAATGTTTTTCTGAAAAATAGCCATTTACAAACACCAAGCGAATGCTTTTAGTTTGTGGAACTTCAAAGTTTACAAAAAAATTATCGTCCACATCAAAAGGAATTGCTATTGAAAGTTTTTCGGCAAAAACTTTTTGAATGTCGGTATCTTTCCAAGCCTCGGTTTTGGTGGTTGGAAAATCGTTTTGTGTGTAAAAACTTAACGATTCTTCACTTCTTCCTGCTTTTTTTGAAATTTCGGAAACTTCGGACTTGAAAATTTCTAAAATCTCTTCTTTTTTATTTAAAGTCATCTTTTTTTATATAAAAATTAAAAAAACAGTCAAAAAATTAAGCATTAATTACCCAATCGTAACCTTTTTCTTCGAGTTCGAGAGCAAGTTCTTTGCCACCGGTTTTGATAATTTTTCCGTTGTAAAGCACATGCACCACATCGGGAACAATGTAATCCAAAAGTCGCTGATAATGAGTGATTACAATGGCTGCGGTATCGGCACTTTTGAGGGCATTTACGCCACTTGCCACAATTCTAAGTGCATCAATATCAAGCCCAGAGTCGGTTTCGTCGAGTATTTTTAAAGTCGGTTCGAGCATAGCCATTTGAAAAATTTCGTTGCGTTTTTTTTCACCTCCCGAAAAGCCCTCATTTACAGCACGTCCGGCAAGATTATCGTTCATTTCTACCAATTTCTTTTTGTCTTTCATCATTTTCAGAAATTCAGCGGGTTTTAGTTCGGGCAAACCTCTGTGTTTTCGGATTTCGGAAACGGCAGCCTTCATAAAATTGGTAATGCTAACACCCGGAATTTCTACCGGATATTGAAATGCCAAGAAAATTCCTTCACGGGCGCGTACTTCGGCAGGCATTTCCATGAGGTCTTTGTTCATGTAACTTACTGAACCTTCGGTTACTTCAAACGTTTCGCGACCGGCTAAAACCGATGCCAAAGTACTTTTGCCTGAGCCGTTAGGTCCCATAATGGCGTGTACTTCTCCGGCTTTTACGCTCAAATTTAAGCCTTTTAATATTTCTTTGCCATTGATGTTGGCGTGTAGATTTTCTATTTTAAGTAATTCCATTTTTTTAATTTTTTTTAATAATAAAATTTTAATTGTTAATTTTAAAAGATTCTAAGGAATTTCTTTTTGAATGTCAATTGAGTTTTTATTTTATAAAACAATTTTTTTGTAAAAAAAAATTATAAAAAATTATTCATTGACAATTAAAAATTAACAATTTATGATTAGCCAACACTTCCTTCGAGCGTGAGGGCAAGTAATTTTTGGGCTTCCATGGCAAATTCCATTGGGAGCTTGTTTAAAACTTCTTTTGCAAAGCCATTAACTATTAGGCTAACAGCAGTTTCTGCGTCTAAGCCGCGCTGTTGCAAGTAAAAAATCTGGTCTTCCGAAATTTTTGAAGTTGTAGCTTCATGTTCCACAATGGCGGTTTTATTGTCCACGTCAATGTAGGGAAAAGTGTGCGCACCGCACCGATTTCCGATTAAAAGCGAGTCGCATTGCGAAAAATTGCGCGAATTTTCAGCACGTTTTCCTATTTTCACTTGTCCGCGATAGGTATTTTGGCTTTGACCTATCGAAATTCCTTTTGAAATGATGGTACTTCGCGTGTTTTTGCCCAAATGTATCATTTTTGTTCCGGTATCGGCTTGTTGAAAATGGTTGGTTACGGCAACCGAGAAAAATTCGCTCACCGAATTGTCGCCTTTCAAAATAGTACTTGGATATTTCCAAGTAACAGCCGAGCCGGTTTCCACTTGCGTCCACGAAATTTTGGAGTTGTCGCCTTTGCAAATGCCGCGTTTGGTAACAAAATTATAAATTCCGCCTTTTCCGGTTTTGTCGCCCGGATACCAATTTTGTACGGTGGAATATTTTACTTCGGCATCTTTCATTGCCACAATTTCCACAACGGCTGCATGTAATTGATTTTCATCGCGTTGAGGTGCTGTGCAGCCTTCTAAATAGGAAACATACGAACCTTCGTCGGCTACAATCAAAGTACGCTCAAACTGCCCTGTATTTGCGGCATTGATGCGAAAATAAGTGGAAAGCTCCATGGGGCAACGCACGCCTTTGGGAATGTAAGCAAACGAGCCGTCTGTAAAAACCGCCGAATTAAGGGCAGCATAAAAATTGTCGCCCACCGGAACCACCGAAGCCAAATGTTTTTCGACTAAATCGGGGTGTTCTTGAATGGCTTCGCTGATGGACATAAAAATAATGCCCAATTCGTTTAAAGTTTCCTTAAAACTGGTATGCACCGAAACGCTATCTATCACAGCATCAACGGCTACGCCTGCAAGGGCTTTTTGTTCGTTGAGCGGAATACCGAGTTTTTTGAAAGTTTCTAAAATTTCGGGGTCCACTTCTTCGAGGCTGTTGTATTTTGCTTGTTTTTTGGGAGCGGCATAATAGCTAATGGCTTGATAATCGGGTTCATGAAAGTTTAAGTTTGCCCAATTTGGCAGTTTCATTGTTTGCCATTTGCGAAAGGCTTTTAAGCGAAATTCGAGCATGAAAGCCGGCTCATTCTTTTTAGCCGAAAGCTGCCGAATGACTTCTTCGTTTAAGCCCGCCGGAAAAATTTCCATTTCAATGTTGGATACGAAACCATGCTCGTATTCCTTGTTTTCCAGGTCGTTGAGTATTTTTTGTTCTTCGTTCATTCTTTGTATATCGAAAAAAAAAGTCTTTTTTATATTTGTCATGTTGTTTTATTTAGATTAAATCTAAATAAAAATTTCTGCAAATATAAAACCTTTTGTTAAAAAATACAAATGAGTCTTTTATTATTTTATCGAAAAAAATGTTAAATTTATAAGTGTTTTTATTTTGAATAGTGAAATCACTTATTTATTTTTTTTTAAAAGCAATATGTACGACAAAAATTTGTAGAATAAAAAAAATAAGGTTATAATTGTGT
>DYNA01000165.1 GCA_020721325.1 Paludibacter propionicigenes | reverse complement strand
TACAGTGGTTATTCCGATTTTGCCGGTATAGATTGATGGAATTTCATAAATGTAAGATGTTTTTAAAAAAAACTTTGCCAAAGTTTTAATTTTGGCAAAGTTTATAAACGTGCAATTACAATTGAGCTTATTTATTGTTTTGGTTTTTTAGACCGCTTTTTTAATTTTTTTTATTAAATTTTTATAATTTTATGGATATAAATTTTATTTTTGTACTTAATTTTTATAAAATAATTTCCTTTTTCAAAATTCAAAAGTTGGATTAAAAATTCCGGTTCGTAATTTTTTTGCGAATGAATGATTTGTCCGTCTATTGCATAGATTTCTGTTATAATTTCGTCATTACCAGCATTTTCACTCATCGAAATTTTAATAAAATCTTGACAAGGATTTGGATAAAGTGAAAAAATACTATTTTTTTCTATTTTTTCTACCCCAGTGCTTGCTTTTCTGATTTGAATATTGTCAAACCAGAGTGAGTCTTGCTTGTTATTTTTACCATAAACACCATAATTTACATAAAAAATGGCTTTTACTATTCGCGATTTATCTACGGTGCCACCATAAGGCAAAGTGGTAATCCAATGTCCGGTAAAATCGCGTTGGTAGGTATGAAAATTGCCATCGTTATTCACACTGTAAATGCTGAAAACCGGCGTGGCATCAGTTTTTCGACCACTTGCATCAACTAAATCGGCTCGTAAAATAACCGAGTTGCTCAAGTTGAAGGTTTTCATGTCAAACGCTAATTCGGATAAATTACTCATATCTATCGGACGGTCAAATTCAATGGTGAAGTAGGGTGGGGCAGCGGCATTTTGAACATCGTACTTTACTTTGAGTGAATTTTGTTCTACCGAAAATGTGAAAGTATTTTCGGTGCTTTCGGCTGCTTTTATATTCTCAATATTCTGATTTTCAAAGTTATGTATCGAATAGTTATCTCCCGAAGGTTCTACTATCAATTTTACTGTTTTGGTGTAAGTTTGGTTAAATTCGTCTTTTGTAAAAACAAGTTTTACATCGCCTTCGGTTTGTCCCCAATTTACTTTTATAGAGTTAGTTCCTTGTCCTTCAATGATTTGTGCATCAGAAGGAACGCTCCAAACGTAATTTCCGCCTACAATATTTGCCGCTGAATAAGTGAGCGAAGTTTCGTTCTTTTTTACAAATTCGTTGCCTACAATATCGATTGGTGCAGCATCTTGATACACACGCACATAGTCCACCACCATGCGGGTAGGAAAAATATTGTCGTCCACGCCTTGCGCTCCGCCCCAATTTCCTCCAATGGCTACATTTAAAAGCAAGTGAAATGTTTTATTAAAGGGCCATTTTTCCCATTCGCTGCTGCTGTTGAATGTAAAATATTTATTTTCATCTACATAGAGGTCTATTTTGGTTTCACTCCAATCGAGAGTATAAACGTGAAAATTGGTTTCGGCATCGGAGAGCGGATACGATGTACCAACTTGAGTACCAATGCTGTGGTTAAATGCTTGAGTATGAACCGTTCCGTGAATTTTTGTAGGGTCGTAGCCTACGTATTCCATAATATCAATTTCGCCACTGGCGGGCCAAGAACCATATTCCCAGTAGGTTGGAAGCATCCAAATGGCGGGCCACGTACCACGTCCGCCGGCTACTTTTGCGCGAACTTCGATGCGGGCATATTTCCAGTCGCCTTTGTTGCGCGTTACTAAACGTGCAGAAGTGTAGTTCATGCCTCCAAAGCTCTCTTTTCGAGCTTCAATAATGAGTGTTCCGTTTTCAACACGTGCATTTTCCGTTCTATTTTCGGTATAATATTGCAATTCGTTGTTGCCCCAACCGCTGCCACCTACATCGTAGCTCCATTTTTGGGTATTGGGCAATCCGGTGTAATCAAATTCATCGCTCCACACCAGTTCTTTGTATTGTGCATTTGCCATTCCAATTATCAATAGCAATACAATAGAAAATAAAATTTGTTTCATCTTCTTGATTTTAAATTGATTAGTAAAAAAAATGTATTGAATAATAATTGTTGCGCACTGCAAAGATAATGCTTTTTTTTTATTCTATCTTTTTTTTGTAAAAAATTGATTTTTATAAAAAAAAAAATCAATTTAATTTTTGAAACAAAATTTATAATTATTTAAAAATTAATTCATAATTGAAAAATACCTTATTTTTTTTAAAGATAAATAAAATAATATGTTAAAATTTCATTTTTATATGGAAAGGTAATGCGCACGATTAAATTTAAAATAGAAATTACCAACTGGAGCCACCTCCGCCGCCATAACCGCTTCCAGATGAGCCTCTGCTGCTGCTTTTAAAACTGCTGCTGCCAGACCAAGACGAAGAGCGCGAACTGCTTTTACTCCAAGACGACGAACTCCAAGACGAGGAGCGCGAACTTGAACTTGAACTTGAGCTGCTGTAACTGGTTGATGGTCTGGGTGGTTTGTAATTAAACGCTTTTTCCATTTTGTACATATTTGAAACCAAATTTCGAGTAAACATGTTGGTATCAAAGGCTTTAGAGCCTTCTGTTTCAAAACCTTTGTACCAACTTGGCGGTGCTGTTAAGAGATTTTTAAATTTATCTGCCCAAAGCAAGCCATAGCCCAAAACAATGGCATAAGCTATGGTTTCTTCAAAATATTTTGGATTTTCAACCGCCAAAATTTTTAAGCGGTCTAATTCGGCTTTTACTATAAATTCTTTAAAGCCTTGTATTTCAGAATATAATTTTGTTGCATGCAAATTTTTTCTTATCATTATTTTGCTAAATAAAAATATAATGACTGCCGAAACGGTACAACCTACGAAAAATTGGAGCATATCGGGTTCTACAAATGAAAAAAGAATGCCTACTAAAAAAACAAGAAAGGATAAAAATTGGAAAAAAACACTTAAATAATGTGCAAAACCCGAATAAAAACCTTGTTTTTTGCTGTATTGTTGCATTTCGGCGTAGGCTGTTTTGAATTTTTGGGCAAACGTTTCGCGCAGTGAACTTAGCGTTACCATTTCGCCTATGTTTTTGCCATAAAAAAGAGCATTAAATAAAGTTTTCTCGTATTCTCGCGATTCCGAAGGCAAGTCTGTTATTTTCTTTAACGATAAAATTTTATTCGATTCAATGACTTCTAAATGTCCTTTGGCTGCCCAATAATAAATCAGGGCTATCATATCGCGTTTGTGCAATTTGTCGTCCCATAATAAGCCTGCTTCGGCAGGAGTTATTGATTTTGGTGGTTCGTAACGCACTAATAATGTGTGCGTTTTGTCTTTTCCAACAAAATACCAAATTAAAAACATTACTATCAAAACCCCGAAAGGTATGAGTAAAAAGATATTGTTTTTAACTTGCAATTCCAATTCTTTTTCTGGATAAATAGCTGATAATAAATCATTTGGAAATACTGCGACCAGAGTTAAATTGGGTGAAGTAATGGATAAACTTTTTAATGGTATAATACATTCACTTCCAGTAACTTGAAATTCTACCAAGCGAGTTTCCTCCATATTACGAAGGTAGCATTTTATTTTGGTTGCATCAATTTTTTCATCAAAAATTAATTTACATTCGCCCGAGTGAACAAATTCATTATCTAAATAAAGCGGTATTATAATGGCAGCACCGCTATCGGTTTTGCAAATTGCATCATAAATTGAATATTCAAATTCATAAATTGGAAAACGCTCGTTAATATCGGGCATAGCCCAAGCAAATGTGCGCTCACTGTAAAAATATCCATTTGTATTTATTTTTTTATCGTAAACAAGCGGTGAGAACGTAGTTTTAAAATATGCGCTTCTATCTATTTGAATTTCATTTGCTTTATTGTTTAAATCATAAGAATAGGAGCTTACTTCGCTCGAAAATAATAATTGGTGCATAAAATTATAATTCTCATAATACAATTTTGCGGTTTCTATTCGTTCTTTTATCTTCAATTCTTTATTTTTATGTATTAAAATGGTTGCTTTTAGGTCTTTTACAGCATAATAATTTGCATTTTTAATGTATTTCGATTCTAAAATGCTGGGAACTGATTTTTCAGGCAATAATAATTTTAGATTGAATTTATTTTTAGAATTTAATTTTTTATATAAAAGTTTTTCGCCAAAAGTAAAATTTAATTCTTCCTTTGTTGATACAAATAATAAATTTTCTTTTTTTATGGGTTTAAATTCCGGAAAATAAATTTGAAAGCTTTCATTTATAGGTACATTAATAGTTTGATTATCAAAAAAAATCCAGTCAAAAAGTAGTTCGTTTTCTTTTTTATACACACTGCCCCAAAGTGTATAAAGCAAATCGACCGTATCTAATCCATAAAGCATTGGTTCTGTGAAATTTCCTCCAATGTGAATGAGATAATTTTCGTTATTTTCTTTTACCGAAAATCGGCGACTCTGCTGTTTTGAAAATACCTGAATATTTTTTAATATCAATTCTTCTTGTTTGCCGTCTGAATCCACTCTATATTTAGGAATTTTATATACAAAACCATTTCCGGCAATATTGTATTTTACCGAAATATTTTCTTTTACATAGCAAGCTCCCGTATTTTTAATTTCTACCGAAGTATTTATTTCAGAAAATTGATAAAATGGAAAAAAATATTTCTTTGGAAAACGAAGTGAAATTGTTACTCCTTCGCCTGCTTCAAATTTCTTTGTTGAAACACCTGATATTGAGTTTGTTAGTTTGTAATCAATATCAATTGCTTCCGAACCGTATTTTCCAGTGTGTAAAATTATATCTTTTGCTGAAAAGCCGTCTGGTAAACCTTCAAAATCTATCTGAAATTGGATATTTTCTATTGGAACGTCCCATTCATGTCCCACAATGTTCCAATTTAACTCATCATGACTGCTAAATGGATTAATAATTCCTTGCGCCGAATAAGTAATCACGTATTTGTGTAAGCCGGTGATGTAAGTAGAAGCAGAACCGATGCGAATAATTTCGTACCCATTTTCTTTAAAATTTGTAAATTCATATTGCTCAACGGAAACATTGTTTATTTTTATGTAATAATCTGTATATGGCTCAGCTTTAGATGATTTAGCAGAATCATCGCTGTTTTTGATTACATAACTGAAAGGAATTTTGCGAATAATTCCTCTTTTTTGCTCGGTAAAATCGGCTAAAATTTCTTCTTTTATTAAAACTTCACCAGACCTTTTAACCAACATTTTTACATGGTAGTTCTTTATATAAAAGCCTTGCGTATAAGCAAATAAGGGTAATAAAACTATTAAAAAACTAATTATTCGCTTCATAAATTTTTTTATTAAAAAAAGATTATTTTGATTTTTTTAAAGAAGCAAATTACAAATAATTATTTTAAAAAACAATTTTTGTTACAAAAAAATAAAAAAAAGGTGTATTTTGTTTATTTTTATCAATTTGTAAAATTTTATAAATAAATATTTTTTTTCAAAAAAAATTATAATTTAATAACGAATAGAGTAGTTATTTATAATTTAATATCATTTTATTTTGCCGGATTTCTTTTAAAAATTTATTTTTAAATTTTCTTTTTCTATTTCGTTAAAATATCGGACAGTTCCTACTTTTAGTTCGTAAGTTGCAGCATCGTCGCAAACAATAATTCCTCTTTGGTGAAGCTGCAACGCGCTGATAGTCCACATTTGCGAAATGCCCGATTCTACAGCATGGCGCAAGGCACGTGCTTTGTTTAAGCCATTGACTAAAATAAGAACTTCTTTGGCGTCCATAATTGTGCCAACGCCAACGGTCAGTGCTGTTTTAGGAACTTTATTTATGTCGTTTTCAAAAAAACGTGAATTGGCTGAGCGTGTATCGGCTGTTAAAGTTTTCAGGCGTGTACGCGACTGCAATGACGAGCCCGGTTCGTTAAATGCAATGTGTCCGTCAGGTCCTATTCCGCCCATAAAAAGTTCTATTCCGCCCTGCATTTTGATTTTTTCTTCAAAACGCTGACATTCTGCATCTAAATCGATTGCATTTCCATCGAGAATGTTTGTATTTTCCGGTTTTATATCAATGTGTTTGAAAAAGTTTTCCCACATAAAAGTAAAATAACTTTGAGGGTGATTTTGAGGAATGCCAACGTATTCGTCCATATTAAAACTTATTACATTTTTAAATGAAACTCTTCCATTTTGATAATGTTCTATGAGTTTTTTATAAACACCCAAAGGCGAAGAACCTGTTGGTAAACCAATTAAAAAGGGTTTTTCTGAACTTGGGTTGAATTGGTTTATTTTTTTAACTATGTAGTTAGCAGCCCATTGCGAAAGAGCTTCGTAACTTTCTTGTATTATTAGACGCATATTTTTTCTTTTTTAAAAACGATTTATTCTTTTGGAAAATGTGTATTTTTGTCATACAAAAATACACATTTTATTAAAACGAAAAACTTTTTTTTAATAATTTAATTAATTTTTATGATTATTTTTCGATTTTTGCAGAGTTTTTGCCTTGAGCAGAAGTAAAGTTTTTCATTCGATAAAATTGTTATAAATAATTAATTTAGAAATATTTATACTTTTTTTGTCAAACGTTGGAAAATATTTTTTCTTTTTATTGTAAAATAATTTTTTTTATTATTTTTACAAAAAAGAATAAACTTTTGTGTGCTTTTGAAATGATTGAAAATTTATTATTTAAAAACATGTAACTTATTAAATACCAATAATTTAATCAATTTTTAATTTAAAAGAAATAAGTATGAAACTATTGATGATTTTTACCACTCATTTTGAGTATGAAACCGCACAAAATTCACTTGATGAATTTCGGACAGATGATAACGGAAAGATTTATAAAAATTGTTTAGTTGCATTTATACATGCCGAAGAAAATGACCAAAATGATGCAAAAGGCGTTGAGGATAAGTTACTTAAAAATGTTAAATGGGCTGCCAAAAAAAATGAAACTAATATTATTTTATTGCATTCTTTTGCTCATCTCTCTGAAACCAAAGCAGATGCAGGTTTTACGAAAAAGCTTTTTGATGCAGTAGAAAACAGATTGAAAAATGCTGATTATCAGGCATTTCAAACACCTTTTGGCTATTTTCTCAATTTAAAAGTTGAAGCACCCGGAAATCCATTATCTCGTTTATTTAAAAGCTTTTAAATAAAATAATTTGTATTTTTAAATTTGATTTTTTATAATTTTTGTAAAAAAATATTGAAAACACCATCATTTTTTTATTTTTAAGAAGTGTTTTTTTTGTAAATATCTGTATTTGGCTATTTATTGGTTTCAATTTTTTAAATTTTTTTACTATTTTAATGCATAGAAAATGATTGAAAAACTTAAACAAGCTGCTGAATTGATTAGAAATTCGAAGCATACAACGGCATTTACCGTAGCCGGCATTTCGGTTGAAAGTGGTATTCCGCCTTTTCGCGGCAAAGACGGGTTGTGGAGCAAATACAATCCGGTGGTTTTGGATTTGGATTATTTTCACCAAAAACCTTTTGAGTCGTGGAAAGTAATTAGGGAAATTTTTTACGATTTTTTTGGAAAAGCAAAGCCCAATCCTGCACATTTTGTTTTAGCTAAAATGCAGCAAAATGGCTTATTAAACAGTATAATTACTCAAAATATTGATATATTAAATTGAAATAAAGTAATTTACAAGTTTTCTTTCTGACACTATTTAATAATAAACTAAGCAAACTGTTTTATTTCTACGCAACCGATTCAATAAAAAAAATTAAATGTTCGTTTGTAAAAAAATTATATTTTATAAAAATTTAATTTTTACAACGATAAATTTTAAAAAGAAAAAAAGTGTTAAATTTTTTATTTTTTACATATTTTAATTAAAAAAAAAAATGAAAATTTATACAGTAAATTTGTGCAAAACAAAAAAAGGCTTGGTTTGTATAAAACCCAAGCCTTTGAAAATGTGGAGCTTACCGGAATCGAACCGGTGACCTTTTGACTGCCAGTCAAACGCTCTAGCCAACTGAGCTAAAACCCCTTTTTTTTATTTTCGGGTGCAAAGATAAATCCTTTTTTTATTTTATCAAAATTTTTTTCTTTTTTTTTGTAAAAAAATGTTAAACAATTTTTTAAATTTTTTTTTATACAAAAATAATTGTTTGTTTATTTTTTTTAAAGTTACTGTTTGTAAGTTTTAAGAAAGTTAATTGTCTGTTTTATAATCAAATAAATAAAATTTTAGAAACGTTTTGATATTTTTCTGGAAAAAATAAACAAATATTGCTTTGTAAATCTTTATTTTATTTGATATTCAATCACTTTTTCTCTCATTTTTAAATATTTATTGCTAATATCCGAAAAACTTAATGTTTCATCGCCCCAAAATAAACCGTTTTGTGATTTTAAAAAGGTAAAATTACTTTTAATTTTTTCGATTATTTTATCTATTTTTTTAATAGTCAATGGTGTACAACTTTTTCCGCTTATATCGTCGTGAACATCTAAAACATAGGAGCGAAATGATTCCAACTCATACACATTCAATAAATTGCTTTGCGAAAGCAAACCAAATTCCCATAGTTTTATAAAACTTTTTTGCCAATCGATAACATCTTGTGCGGCGTTATTTTTTTCCAACCAATGAAGTTTTGCCAGATAAGTTTCTAAAGCCAATTTTTTGGTTGTTTCATACGTTTGCATCATTTGTTGGGGTTGGTTTTCCAAATCCATTAAATATTGCATCAATGAGCGACTTTCTAAGCGTTCGCACAAATGAAAAATGGGTAGTTCTTTTCCATCGGAATTATAGTGAATTAACGGATTGTAGGGATACATGTAGCCAAAATCGAAAAAACGAACTTCATTATTTTTGTCCAACAATAAATTGCCCAAAGATAAATCACATTCAAAAAGTCCTTTTTTTTCAATTTCTAAGTGAGTTTTAAAAATATCGGATATATTTTTTTCGGTAAAATGGCTTATTTTCTCACCTTCAATCCATTCCGATAAGATGAAGCCATTATTTAAACTGGCATAAACGGTATCTACAATGTGAGAAAAGTTTTCCGGTTCGGTAGATTTGAAATCGAAAAAGTTTTTCCGTCTTTGTACTTCGTTTAGAAATGAAGTTTGTCCATCTACGTTTTTTACTAAAATGTTTTCCCGTTTTTTCTTTAAATTGTAAAATCG
>DYNA01000033.1 GCA_020721325.1 Paludibacter propionicigenes | reverse complement strand
TGTTGATATGTTTTTGTTTGTATTTCCACTTCTCTATATTTTGAAATAATATTTTTTAAAGTTTCAATTGACGGATAGCTTCTGTCATTGTAACTAATTAACCAGTAAGGAATTTCTTGTGAAATTTCAAATAGTTTTTCCAATGAATTTATAATGTCTCGTTTTTTGTCGAAACCGCTAAATAATTGGGGTTCGTAACGGCGAGTTCCATTTATAAATTCTTTATCTTTCCAATATTCAGTATAAGTTTCTAACAAATGGTAAAAACTTTGATAATCCGCATGGCTATCGCAATAGGGCGGGTCGAAATACACTAAATCAATCTTATTTAAAGTAGGTATTAAATTTAGAATATTTTGATTAAAACTCTTGTTTTCTTGTCCGTTATCAAAAATGGATTGATTGTATTTTGGTAATAAATCCAAAAATATATCTTTTATTGGTCTGATTAAACTTCTGTTTCGTTTTATACCTTCGGGGTCGGCGGCATAATTCAAGGCTTGGGTATGACAAAAATGTCCCATCGTAACTTTTCTTGTCATACTTCGGTTCATAATTGTAAAAGCAAGTGCTTTTTTATACTTATTATCAAGTAATTCTATGTTTGCTCTAAAATTATCTAAAAATTTACATTCTTCATGTTCAAAAAAAACTTTCGCATAAACTTCTTGAAATAAATTGTAATGTGGATTGTTGTTTTCTTGAAAAAGTATATCTAAATCATTATCACTTAATTTAGTATTATGATTTTCAATTAATGAAAGTCCGATTTGATTATTAAAATTTAAAAAATCATTCGTGAATGTTTTCAAACCCAATTGTTTAAACAGATAAGCAACCGACTGAGAACCGGCAAAAACGTCTAATGCCGAATTGATATTTTTCGGGATAAATTTATTTAGCCACGCCAAATGCGTATATTTAGCACCCAAATATTGTGGTTCAGGAAATTGATAATTAAAATATTTATATTCTTCAAAAAGCATCATTCTATTTCTTTCAATATTTTTTTATAAAAAATACCAACTTTTTATTAATCAAAACCTCCGATTAATTATTTTTTTATTCAAAAAATCTTTAAAAGCATCGGGCGAAATGACCTCTACCTCTTCGGGCAAACCCAAAACAAAACGCCCTATTCCGTTGAAACTCGTTACCCAACCATCGAACAGATATTGATTGTTTTCAATGGGTGTAATCACTTTTTCGCTCAGCGGAAACTCCTCAATAATCAATTGAAACGCACGCAAACTGAGTTTCATTTGAATAGGCATTTTTTCTTTTCCGCCAATGCGAAACATATCAATAAAATCTTGCTGATGTTTGGATTCGTGTTTCCAATTTTCGTTCAATAATTCCACTCTCCAGATGCGCGAGGTTTTAAACAATTTGTTTTTTCCGCTTTCTACTTCATAGCACCAAACCGAAATGTAATTGGTTGTAAAATCAAACGGTTCAACCAAGCGGTTGCTCACTTTCGAGCTGTTGGCTGAGGCATAATTGTGCAAAATAACTTGGTGTTTATGCTTAATGGCTTGCGTTAATTGATGCACATTTTCGGAGCTTTCGCGCTTAACCACCGTAACGGCTACGCGGTCGAAATCGTAAAGCGAATACAATTTGTTTATCAAATTATTCTTTATTTCGTTCACATTGTCAATGGAATGTATGGCTTTGTTGAGAATGTACGCCTCCTCGTCGCTAAAATGCAAAAGTCGGCTGATTTCTTTGTAATAAGGCGATTTTTTATCTACTTTCAATTTTCCTTCCGTTTCGGAAACAATAAAACCGGCATCGCGCAAGGTTTTGATGTAGCCCGAAACAATGCGTTGGTTGGTATCGTACATTTCGGCTAATTCAGCCGGAGTATAACCCAAATCATTGGAGAGAGTCATCAAAATTTTAAGCAGTTTCTCTAAACTTTCTTGGTTTTGCATGATGGAATTGTTTTTGGTTTTACGAAAATATTTTACAAAGATAAATGTTTTTTTTTTATTTTTTTTTAAAAAATGAAAACTTAAATGGTTTTTCATTTTTTTTTATGAAAATAAAAAACAAAAAAAAACGTTTTGCGTATATATATTCAATACTTATATTGTTACATTATAATATTATTTTGTTATAAAAAAATATTAATTTATAAATCCTGATTTCTTATGAAACAGCTTTTAATCAGCTTGCTTTTTGTATTGGCAATATTCGATTTATCGGCACAAAAAGATAAAAATACAAATAATGAAAATTCTATGTTGCCCATAATAAAAGGGCTAACAGAAACAGTTTCTACTTTGGAAAAAGAAGGAGTAAGAGTAATTCACATAGAATTTGAAAATATTTCAATACGAAAAAAAATCTATTATCGTTTAGAAAATAAATACACTTATGGCATAATGGCTTATGGCGATTATCGTGTAAAAGAAATTGTAGTAAATTTGTATAAAAAAGAAAAAAACGAATGGAAAAAAGTAGCTTCTGGCGAAAAAAGCGGAAACAGTTCGATATTACATTTTGAGCCAACTGAAATAGAAGATTTTTTAATTGAAATAGAAATAAAAGAATATTTTGATGGGTATTCCGAATCGAATTACGGAATGATTCTTATTCATAATTAGTATTTGAGGTTAAATCAGTAAGTATGATACTAACTAATTGAAAGTAACGGTATTAATTGCATATCAACAAATAGATTCGACAACTTGCAGATTTTAGGTTTAAAAGAAATGAGGTAATTATTTATAAACTTGTTATCGATTCTTTTTTGAATTTTCACTTTTTCGGTATTTAGCAGTTGAGAACAACTTTATTTATTGCAATTAGCTCATTATTAGCTACTACATAATGCTTATTACACCAATTTTACAGGCAATTAAATAGTCAATAATTCCTCAAATTTTTGTTCTCGGCGTTGTTTGGTTGCATTTCAGCAAAGTCAAATTATCAAAGAGTTAAGTAATCATGTGATTTTGGTTGATGAGTTGTAAAATGTATTCATCTTTCCATTTTTTTCCATCAAAAATCCAGTCTAATTTTTTGCCAACAATTTGAAAACCCATTTGAGTAAACACCTTGATACTGGGTTCATTATCAGTTAAAATATTGCAATACAATTGATGAAGCTGTAAAAACTCAAAGGCGTAATCTATCATTGTCGATAAAGCTTGGCTTCCAAAACCATGGTTTCTGAAATTAGAATCATAAATTAAAATTCCAATTCCGGCTTTTTTGTTTTGAGCGTCGAAGTCAAATAAATCAATGCAACCAATTGCTTCTTTGGTTAGTCTGCTTTCAATCATTAAACGCAACTGTTTAGTATCGAAAATACTTAAAGAAGCATCTTGAATGAGTTGAACCAACTGATGCTTTGAAATAGGCACAGTTGTATTAGATAATAGCCACAAACTGCTATTGTTTTCCCAAAGATATAAAAGTTCCAAATCTTCAGGTTCTAAAGCCCTCAATTGAATGTTTTTATTTGTAAGCATCGATTTAAAATTAAAAATGCCGACAAGTAATAAGACTGTCGGCATTTTAATAATATGAAATTATTCTTATAATTCTTTATTTACTTTAAATTTGTCTGGAACAGGAAGGCTAACAACTTTCACTTTAGGAGCATTCTCACCAGTAATTTTGAACTCAATGCGTCTATTAAATTTCATAGATTCTTCTTTCCAAGAACCGTCAGAATTTTGATTAATAGCTATTGGAGTACTATATCCAAATTCTTTTGTAGTAATTCGTTTAGCATTAACGCCTTTCTTAACAAGATAATCTTTAATAAAATTAGCACGTTGTCCAGAAAGTTTAACATTGTACTGTTCTTTACCAATTTTACAGCAGTGTCCGTCAATTTGTAAATTCAAACTTGGGTCGTTAATCAAATATTCAGCAAATTTGTCTAAATTTTCATAAATACCCGGATTTAACTCTTCATTGATTACAAATTTATTAAATTCAAACATAATATCGTTTATAGCAATTGCAAAATCGGCATAAAAAGTAGGTTTCTTTAAAGTAGTAACCCCCAAATCATTTGAACTTAAACGTTCTAAATAAGAGTTGGTTCTTGTAACGGGAAGTGTATCAACTTCGCTTTCATAACCAGCTTCTTCATAAGTTAATAAATAATCTTTTGTTGGGCTTAAAAGCATAAAATATTTTCCGGTTTTTTTATCGGGTCTGAAAACACCAATAATTTCATTGGTTTCAGTATCAGTAACAACAATAACAGCCGAATCAAGTTGAGCATCGTTTTCTAATTTTAGAAATCCTTCGTAAAGAGCAATATTTTGGAAGTTTCCGTCACCAAATCCAATTTGATAAATGTCCGTTTTATTTTTACTTTCAGGATTTTGATGCGCCGACACATAGTAAGCTCTATTGCTTCCGGGATTTACTACATAGTATAAATCGTCTTCTGTTGTATTAATTGGGTAACCAATATTTACAGGTTTTGACCATTTACCTTGGTCGTCTTGAGTGGCATAGAAAATGTCATAACCTCCCATGCTATTATGTCCTTTAGAACTAAAATAAAGATTTCCGTTTGGGTGTACATACACGCCTTCTTCGTCTTCAGAGGTATTTAAAATTTGTCCTAAATTTTTAGCTTCAGCCCAGTTTCCATCAGGCAATCTTTTTGATACATAGATATCAAGACCACCATAACCAATTTTTTGCTTTAAAAACTTGCCTTCAACTTTTTGTTTGGTTCTATCGCTAATAAAATACAAATATTGACCATCAGCAGATATCGAAGCATGAGTTTCTTTGTATTTGGTATTGATGCTTTCGTTCAATTTTACAGGGTCAGACCAAGAAGTTCCGTTTTTCGATTCGGAATAATAAATATCCCCTTTTCCAGAAGCATCTTTGTAAATATACAATTGAGTACCATCAACAGATAATGAAATACTTGCATCGTTGTGGGTAGAATTAATATTTTCCCCAATTGACTTTGGACTTGTCCAATTTCCATCAACTTTTTGAGAAACATAAATATCTTCAGGCCACTGACCATCGGGCATTTGTTTACCTTTATTACCTTCTTTCAAACTGGTAAAAATCAAAAGCTCTTCATTAGCAGTTAATACAGGGCTATGTTCAGTAAACTCCGAATTTAAAACAGTCAATGGAATAACCTCCATTTCAACTCTGTTTTTTGTTAATTCAATGCCATTTTGACAGTATTGAATTTCACGCTTCACAGCAACCTCAAAGTCTGTACTTTTAGGAGGAATTTTAACCAATAACTTATTATAAACATCAATGGCTTCTTGAAATTTATAATTTGCATGGTATGCCTTACCCAAATAATACATGGCTTCCAAAGGAACTTCGTCGAGTTCATTCGTTTTTCCTATTACTTTAATATAGGTTGCCGATTCTGCATCTTCCGGAATATCCTGCACTGCTTTTTTTAGATACTTTGTTGCTTTATCTTTTCTATCGGTGGTATTTAAGTAACAATACCCCAAATAAAAATTCAGAACCGGATTGTTAGGGTCTTCCCTAAGCAAACTTTCATACATTTTTATTGCTTCTTCAAAATTTCCCGCATCAATGTATGCTTCGGCTTTGGCTAATCGTTTTTCAGCCGAAAGCGTAGTGTCTTTGGGTATTGAATTTGCAATACTATAACTCCCTGTTAAAAATACTAAAATAACTAGGAAATAAAAATTTTTCATAACAATAAAGATTATAAAGTTTTATTTAAATTTTTTCTTATTTACAATTTTATTTCAAATACAAATATAAAAATAATTTTTATATTTTGTGCTGCAAATATCAAAAAAAAAAATATTTTTTTTTATTTTTTTTTAAATTTGCTCTTATTTGAAGTTTATTTTCTTATTTATATATTTGATTTTTAATTAATTACAAAAGATTAGCTTTGTTAATAAAAATTTATTTCTTTTTCAAAAATTAACAATTCAATAACGAAGCGATTGTTTTTTTCTATTTTTTTATTTCTTTTTTTTTTACAAAAATAAAGAAATATATTTATCAAACATAATTTTTTTTCATTTTTTTTCATTTTTTGTGAAAATAATTTTTTTTTCGCTTAGTAAAAAAAAATGGACTTGTATATTATACGCTGATATTAAATGAATTAAATCGAAAACTTCGTGTTTTGAATAGGTAAAGGAAATTACAATTTCATGCAGCGTGTTTTGCAAGATTTTTGAATTTATTGCGTCAAATTCAGAAATTAATTTTCTATTTTCGCTCAATATGTAGAATATCTTTGCATCTTTCTTTTGTTTTTGAATTAAATTTTCAATTGTTTCCTTTTCAACTTTGGGTACAATTATCAAGATTTTTTTTGTATTTGCTTTATTTTTTTTTGAGATTAATTTGCTCAAATCCAAAAGTTTATAGGCTAAATAAATTTTTAAATTTACTAATATTTGAATAAATGCAAAAAAAAGTTTATTTTTTTGTTTAAAATATTTTCTTGCAAAAATAAGCATGGCGTTATTAAAATTATAAATGTATTTTTTATCATTTTTTTTGGTACTTTCCCCTTTAAAATGTAAAATTTTAGTTGTTGGTAGGTAATAATTTTTAAAACCAGCCTGTATTATTCTGTATGACAAGTCAATATCTTCGCCATACATAAAATATTTTTCATCAAAAAGTCCGGCTTTTTTTAAGGCATCTCGGCGAATAAACATAAATGCACCTGAAAGTATTTCAACTTCATTTATTTCATTTTCAGATAAATAGCTTAAATTATAGCGTCCAAAAAGTTTTGAATTAGGAAATAATTTAGAAAGACCCGATATTTTACTAAATGAAACCCAAGGAGTTGGAAAAGAACGTTTTGACTCGAATTGAAATTGTCCATTACTTCCAATCATTTTTACCCCCACAGCACCGACTTGAGGATTTTTTTCCAAAAAATCCAAACATATTTTAAGTGTTTGTTCTTCTAATAAGGTATCTGGATTTAAAACTAAAACATATTCACTAATTGCATATCTAATTACCTGATTATTAGCTTTTGAAAAGCCAATGTTTTCGGAATTTTCAATTATTGTTATCCAATTATGTCTTTTTTTTAAGTAATCAATGGAATGGTCTTTGGAATCATTGTCCACCACAATCACCTCTGTTTCAATATCTTGAATGGCAATTTTAAGTGAAAGTAAACACAAATGAAGTAATTCGGGAACTTTATAGTTTATTATTACAATTGTAAGCTTCATCTTATTGAAAATCAACTCTATTAATAATCGAACGCCCTAAAGTTATTTCATCGGCATATTCTAATTCATCGCCAAATGAAATTCCGCGTGCTAAGGTTGTGATACGAATGTTGCTACCCGATAAACGTTTATGAATGAAGAAGTTAGTCGTATCGCCTTCCATTGTACTGCTCAAAGCCAAAATAACTTCATTAATGCTTTCATTTTCAATCCTTTGCTTCAAACTTTCTATGGTTAAATCTGCCGGACCAATTCCATCGATAGGCGAAATTACTCCGCCCAAAACATGGTATAAACCGTTGTATTGCTGAGTGTTCTCAATGGCAAGTACCTCTTTTATACTTTCTACTACACATATTATATTGTTGGTGCGCTTTGGATTTGAACAAATATCACAGATTTCATTGTCTGAAATTGAATGGCAGATTTGACAATGCTTAATATTTTCAGCCATTTCATTAATCGTTTGGCTAAAATGCAATATTTGGCTTTTTTCCTGTTTTAGCAAATGCAAAACCAAACGAAGGGCTGTTTTTTTACCAATTCCGGGTAAGTTTGCAAATTCATTTACGGAACTGGTCAAATATTTTGAGGGTAATTCTTGCATTTTTTGTTTTTATTAATCATCAAATTCAAACAAATCGTCTTCCATTTTTTTTTGAAAAATTTCCTTTTTTTGATTTTTTTCTTTTTCTTTTTCTTGTTTTATTTCATCTAAAATCGAAATTACTCGTTTAATTTCGTTTTCCTGTTTTATGTGCGAAACATTTTCTTCTATCATTTCCCACTCTTCGGTCTGAGATGCAAGTATCAGATTATTAATAAGTTGTGCTTTTATCTCCGGTCGAGCTTCTTTTTCTATATTTGAAATCTGATTTTGGATATTTTCGAGCATTACATTAATGTCTTTAATGGCAGCCTGCGCTCTTTCGTCTTTTCCTTGTCGAATGACGGTTTTTTCCTTTTTAAATTTTTCTTGGCTTATAGCCTCTGCTTTTTCATCAAGAGCCTCAAATTCAGCTTTTTTGTTTTCAATTTTTTTATTAAAACCGATTGTAAAATAACTAAATTGGGAACTTAAAAACCACAGTCTTAAAAATATACGTACAAAAACAAAAATTTGGTGCATCAAAAATACTAAAAATAAACTTAAATAATTTGAAACATTTATCCAATAATTCATTGCTAATGAAAAGATAATCAAAAAAATAATTATTGAAGTAAAAGTAAAAAATAAAATTAAAACCGATGCAAAATTTTTAATAAAATACTTCGTATTTTTCCAAATAGACTTTAATATTTGATTGCTTTCACTAAAATAAATACTAAATTTTGTATAATCGGATATAATATACAGAAAACTTGCTAAAATTAAATAAATTGATAAAACGATAAAAAAAGGAAGTATAAATTCTGTTTCAATAGCTTCTTTTTCAATTAATTGGCTAAAAATTATCGACAAAATGTAAAAAGCCAAAACAAAAAGAACTAAATTTAAAATTAAAAAATAAAGGCTTTGCTTAAAATAGCGAAAAAAGAACATTTTCGAGTGTTTCCAAAATCGGTCGCTATCAAATTTTTTATAAAAAAAACTATCTAAAATTCCACCCAAAATAAAGACATTTAATAACATATAAAGCACTGAAAACCATAAGAATTGATTAAATAAAATCGACAAATAGGTTTTATAATTTATGATAAATTCGATAAAAGCAGTAAACTGAAAATCGGAAAATAAATTATTGTATATCAAAGACTTAGACGATGAAGTAGCAAAACCGATACTAAAAGATAATGCCAATAAAAAATTAATTCCATATAAAATTAAAATATTTTTATATGTTTTAATGCTAATATTCCAACCATTTGTATATGAACTTTTTAACTCCATTTTAATTCCTTTTTATAACATTAAAAATTGCATAAAATTTTGTAACCAATACATTAATTTTTCGGCATATTTTACAAAAAAACCATGTTGAGATTCATTTGCAAAACTATTATTTTCGAACCTATAATCAAGTAATAGTTTATTCTTAGGGTCAATTTTCGCCCATTTTACATGCTTTCCTTTGAAACTAAAAAGAATGTGTGAGGATTTTCCATTCCATTTTTCGGTCAATTCCGTACCATCTTCAAAATGAATTAATATTTCAATTGGCATCTGAAAATCCCCTAAACGCTGCACTCGAATTTGCGAAAAAATTCCATCGCTTTCTACATCTTTTCCTTTTTCAAGATGCTTATTTTCAACTGATTGTATTGCGTAATCGCAAATTTGAGTACCATAAATAGCTTGCTCTAAAAAAACATCAATTTCATTACTCAACGAATCACCTGAAATATTTTTTACCGTTAAAGTTGCTAAATCAATAAAATCGTCTGTTTTTGGGTGTAAAAATCGATATTTGTCAAAATAATTTCCGATAATTCTGTCCATCAATTCTCTTCCTAAAATTCCATCTAAAGTATGTAAAACACAAGCTGCCTTATTATAAACCAAATTTCCGTAACTATTATTTGGAAAATTCCAAGCCCAATTCCAAACCGAAGCAACACGCTTATTGTACATATTTGTATAGCCCAATCTTCGACTTTCAATTCCAGACATTTTAAATCCCATAAAATTTATTGAGCCATTTTTAGCTAATATTTCGTCTATAATTCGTGTTTCAAAATAGGTTGTGAACCCTTCATCAAGCCAAGCTTCTTCAAATTCATTACTTGCCAAAATACCCATAAAGTATTGATGAATAAACTCATGAACAGTTGTCAATTCGGGTATTTTAATGCCTTGCGGCAAAAATTTTACCGTACCGACTGTTATCAACATCGGGTATTCCATTCCACCGGCTTCGAGTCCAAAAAATGGAGGGTCGATAACTGTAATAGCCGGATATGGATATTTTCCAACATGTTTTTCCATATATTCCAAAGCAATTTTTATAGCTTCTACATGCCTTTCCACTTGGTTTTCATGCTCTTTTTGATATAAAAAATGAATAACTACATCGTTCCATTTATCGCTGAATACTAAATAATTAGGGGAAGCAGTCCAAGCAAAATCGATTACATCATTTGCTTTAAAAAGCATGGTTTTAGTTTTATTTGCATTCACTTTTTCGTCCCATAAAATACCCGTAGCACCAACTATATAGTTCTCTGGTACTGTTAGTTCAACATTATAAACTCCAAAATCGGCAAAAAATTCCGACGTTGAATGAAACTGATGGCAATTCCAATGCCAAGAAGTACTATCTACTTTATTTTCAAGTTCATAAACACCTATTTTTGGAAACCATTGTCCTACAAAAAAATAATCTTTTGCAAAACCGGTTCGAGCTTTTAATTTGGGCAATTTTGCAGTAAATTCTATTTCAAATTGAATGGTCGAATCGGGAGGTAACAAAGTATTTGTTTTAACCAAAAAAACCGTTTTATCATCTAAATTATGGTCATCGGGAGCAATAAATCGAACTTTTTGAGTTAAATCTTCCTTTTTTAATATTTTAATTTTTTTTATTTCAATAAATCCTCTTTCTAAATCGGTAAAATCATCTAAATCACTGTTTTTGAAGAAGGTAGATTTATTATCTTTAAAAGCATTCAAATACAAATGAAAATGAAATTCATTTAAAGAATCACTTGAAATATTTTTCCAAGTTATTATTTCTTTGGCAGTTATTGTTTTATTTTCGGTATTTAAAACAGCTTCAATGTCATAATTTGCGATTCGCTCACTTAAAACACTAACCGAGCTTTGTGCAAAAATATTCTGCCAAAACCAAAATGAAAGGAAAAGTAAAAATAATGTTTTCATACTTTTATTTACATGAATTAAAAAAACAAAAATAAAAAAAATTAGCGGTTTATTTTAATTTCAAATACTTTTTTTGTTTCATCAGTTACTTTAAACCTGTTATCTATCTGTTTTCCAACAATCCAGACTATTTCTGTACCCGATTTTAACAAAAGTTGTTTTTCTTTTTCAAAAATTGAAAATTTACGGTCTATAAAAAAATCAGACAGTTTTTTTCGTTTATTCATACCCAAAGGATAAAAATAATCGCCTTTATTCCAATGAGTTATTGTTAATGGAAAAACAATTTTTTCATAATCAAAATAAGCAATTTCCGACTTTTTTATCAATTCAAAATCGCTATTTTTTTCCAATTTTTGTGTTTTAAAAAAAATATTTTCCACCTCAAACTCAAACATTTCTTCCGCTATCGAAAAATATATTTCATTATAATTTTTAGTTTTAGAAATTATAAAAAATTCTCTGTCGCGCAAAATTTTAAAATCGTTAGAATAAAATTCAGTACCACTTTGATTTTCAATTGATTGATAAATTTGTTCTAAAACATCACTTTGAAAACCAAAATCTTTTATCATTTCAAACAAAAAAGTTTTTGGAGCAATGGTATGAATAAGTTTCTCGATATTTATAAATACCATATTATCTTTTATTTGCAATATTTCCTTTTTCTTTTCCTCAATCTGTTGTTTGTAAATTTTTTCAACATCGGTTAAATGTTCAATAGTGCGTATAACATTTTGATTATAAGCACTATTAATCTCTTTCAAAGCCGGAACTACAATATGCCTAATTTTATTGCGAGCATATTTTGTACTTTTATTACTTTGGTCTTCTCTATAAAAAATATTGTTTAACTGTTGATATTCAACTATTTCATCTCTTGTAAACCCCAACAAAGGGCGAATAATATTACCATTTTTAGCTGACATAGCGCATAAGCCCTTAATGCCAGTGCCACGCGCCAAATTTATGTGAAACGTCTCTACCACATCGTTGGCATGGTGAGCAAGGGCTATATAATTGAAATTGTGTAATTTACAAAGTTCTTGAAACCAATTAAATCGTAGCTCGCGAGCTGCCATTTGAATAGAAATTTTTTTTTCATAAGCATAATTTTGAGTTTCAAATTGAATTTTATACAAAAAAAGATTCTTTTCTTTACAGAAATCGCTTACTAAAAATTCGTCATTATCAGAATCTTCTCCTCTAAGTTTAAAATTGCAATGCGCAACAGAAAAATTCGCATTTGCTTTCAGCATCAAATCCAAAAGCACCATAGAATCAATTCCGCCACTAATAGCCAAAAGCAACTTATTTTGAGGTTCAAATAATTGATTTTTTTTTATAAAAGAAATAAATTTATTTAACATATTTTTTTAAATTTTTTTATTTTAAAAATGTTAAAAACTTTTTATTCTCGTTTATTTACAGTACATTTACGCATTTATACAAAATAATCTTTTTGTGAAAAAAATTAAAAAAAGTTAAAACCATATTCATTTGTTGTTTGGTTTTTTGCTTGAGCAGATAAAAAAACATATCTTTGCATTTGTTTATAAAAAAACGGCAAAATATAATTTTTTTTGGAAAACTAAAAAATTTTAACAAAAAAATTAAAAATGGAGAATATAGATATTCGAGAAATAAACGAAAAAATTCAAAAAGAAAGTGCTTTTGTGGACATGTTGAACATGGAGATGAATAAAGTTATCATCGGACAAAAGCATCTGACAGAGAGCCTTTTAATTGGTTTGCTTTCGGGTGGTCATATCTTGCTCGAAGGAGTACCCGGATTAGCTAAAACATTGGCTATCAATACTCTTGCGCAGGCTATAAGTGTTCATTTCAGTCGCATACAATTTACCCCAGACCTTTTGCCTGCCGACCTTTTAGGAACACTTATTTATTCGCAAAAAAAAGAAGAATTTGTGGTAAAAAAAGGACCTATTTTTACCAACTTTGTTTTAGCCGATGAGATTAATCGCGCACCGGCAAAAGTTCAATCGGCTCTTTTAGAAGCCATGCAAGAAAAACAAGTTACTATTGGCGAAGAAACTTATCCGCTGCAAGAGCCTTTTTTAGTTATGGCTACTCAAAACCCCATTGAGCAAGAAGGTACTTACCCACTGCCTGAGGCTCAAGTAGATAGATTTATGTTGAAAGTAATTATTTCGTATCCTAAAAAAGAGGAAGAAAAACTTATTATACAATCCAATTTACTTAAAAACTTTCCTAAAGCAAATGCAGTTATAAAAGCAGAAGACATTTTACGTGCGCGCGAAGCCGTAAAAGATGTTTACATGGACGAAAAAATTCAGAAATACATTGTAGATATAGTATTTGCAACGCGAAATCCCGAAGAATACGGATTAAAGAAATTTAAAGATTTAATCAATTTCGGTGGCTCTCCGCGTGCAAGCATTAATTTGGCAAAAGCCGCTAAAGCCTTTGCATTCATTAAGCGTAGAGGTTACGTACTGCCCGAAGATGTTCGCGCAATTGCTCATGATGTTTTGCGACACCGCATAGGTTTAACTTATGAAGCTGAGGCTGAGAATATTACAACAGAAGAAATCATCAGCGAAATTCTAAATGTTGTAGAAGTACCTTAGCATTATTATTTTTTTTATAAAAAATTTTACGGTATTTTTATTAAAATATTACAAAAAAATTTTAATAAACAAAAGAAATAAGAATATGGCTGATAAGGCAAGCGAATTATTAAAAAAAGTTCGTAAAATTGAAATTAAAACCAGAGGGCTTTCGCGAGAAATTTTTGCGGGCGAGTATCATACTGCTTTCAAAGGTCGCGGTATGACTTTTAGCGAAGTACGTGAATATCAATACGGTGATGACATTCGCAACATCGATTGGAATGTTACCGCGCGTTTTGGAAGTCCTTTTGTGAAGATTTTTGAGGAAGAGCGCGAAATGACAGTCGTTTTGCTAATTGATTTAAGCACTTCCGGCAAATTTGGAACGCGTATGAAATCAAAACGCGACCTAATTACAGAAGTAGCTGCCACTTTGTCATTTTCTGCCATTCAAAACAACGATAAAGTTGGGGTCATTTTTTTTACCGATAAAATTGAAAAATTCATTCCTCCCAAAAAGGGAAGAAGTCATATATTGCATATTATCAGGGAATTATTAAATTTTGAACCTCAAAATAAAGGCACAAACTTAACCGAAGGTTTGAAATATTTTACCAATGTAATTAAAAAACGTTGTACTGCTTTTTTAATTTCGGATTTTATAGATAAAAATTATGAAAAAGCCTTACAAATTGCGAGTTACAAGCACGATTTAATTGCTTTAAATATTAAAGATAACACTGAAATCGAATTGCCCGATTCTGGTTTTTTAAAATTTAAAGATGCAGAAACCGATAGATATGTTTGGATTGATACTTCAGACTCTAATGTTCGGAAAACCTTTAAAAAACAGAAACTTAAAGAAAAAGAACAATTAGAGGTGCTTTTGAAAAAGTTAGGAATTAATTTTACCGAATTAATTACCGACAAAGACTATGTAAAGCCTTTAATAAAAATGTTTAAAAGCCGATAGAAACTAAAAAAAATGGTGAAAAAATATCTATTTTTTATCTTCTTAATTTTTGTTTTTTATAATGCAAATGCGCAAAATACAAAAGTTGAAGTAGAGCTGAAAAACAAAAAAATTGTAATTGGGCAGCAAACCGAAATCATTTTAAAAGCTGATGTTTCGGCGAGCGAAACCATACTTTTCCCAATTTTACAAGATTCTGTAAATAAATACATTGAAATAGTTGAAACCGGTCAAATTGATACTACATTTACCAAAGGAAACCAACGCTTTTTACTTTCGCAAATAATTAAAGTAACTTCTTTTGATTCAGGTCAATACGTTATAAAACCCTTCGTATTTTTACTCAACGGAAAAGACAGTTTAAAAACCAAAGAGCTACTTTTAAATGTACAAACCATAGCAGTTGATACTACCGAAAAATCACTTAAAGATATTCATTCGGTTTATGATACTCCATTGACTTTCAGAGAGTTTATCGCTGAGTACAAATATTGGATTTTGAGTGTTTTTTTACTGCTTGCAGGAGTTATTTTAATGGTTTTGTATTTAAAATATTGGCGTAAAAAGCCAACTGAAATAGAAAAAATAAAACCGGAAAAGAAAATTCCACCACATATTTTAGCCATAGAAAAATTGGAAAAACTAAAAACAGAAAAACTTTGGCAAAACGGAAAAGTAAAGCAGTATTATACCGAATTAACTGATATTTTACGCTGGTACATCGAAGTAAGATTTGTAATTAGCACGGGTGAGCAAACAAGTTCCGAAATAATTGAATCATGCAAACAAAGTAAATCAATTGAAAATGAACGAATTATAGAGCTTAGTCAAATTTTTACTTTCGCAGATTTAGCCAAATTTGCAAAATCAGAACCTTTGCCCGATGAAAACGATTTGGCTTTTGCCAAAACACTCAATTTTGTTCAGCAAACCAAAGAATCAGTGCAGATTTCTGAAAATGTAAAAACTCAAAATGTATAATTTTTTATAATAAAATTGAAACTAACGAAAAAAAAGGAAAATAAAAATGGATTTTTGGAATAAAATAACCTTTGCAAATCCTGAACTATTCTATTTTTTAATGGTCTTAATACCAATGATTGTTTACTATTACTTCAAACAATCCAGTTTAAGACCCTCAATACGCTTTTCCAATATCGAAATTTTTGAGCAGATGCCTCGAAGTTATAAATATTATTTAAGGCATTTACTCTTCGTATTGCGCATTTTTGCAGTATCGTTGCTCATTTTTGCTCTTGCACGTCCACAATCGTTCGACAACTGGAAAAAAGAAACTACCGAAGGCATTGATATTGTTTTAGCATTGGACATTTCGAGCAGTATGTTAGCCGAAGATTTACGCCCCAATCGGCTGGAAGCAGCTAAAAATGTAGCTATTAACTTTATCTCTGATAGAGAATTAGACCGAATGGGGTTAGTGGTTTTTAGTGGCGAAAGTTTTACCCAATGTCCGCTTACCAATGACCATGCCATATTAATTAATCTGCTAAAAAATGTAGAAAGCGGAATTATTGAAGATGGTACTGCAATTGGAATGGGTTTAGCAAATGCTGTAAATAGACTTAAAGACAGTGAAGCATTAAGTAAAGTGGTAATTTTACTTACCGATGGCGAAAACAATCGTGGCGACGTAGCTCCGCTTTCGGCAGCCGATATAGCCCGAACTTTTGGCATTAGAGTTTATACAATTGGCGTAGGAACCATTGGCACAGCACCTTATCCTTTCCAAACCCCTTTTGGTATTCAGTACCAACAAGTAGAAGTTAAAATTGACGAAAAAACGCTGAAAGAAATTTCTCAAATAACTGATGGAAAGTATTTTAGAGCCACTTCAACCAAAAGTTTGACCGAAATTTATCAAGAAATTGATAAACTCGAAAAGTCTAAAATTGATGTGAAAGAATTTAGTAATATTAAAGAAGAATTTTTTATTTTTGCTTTCATTGGATTTTTTATTTTAATTTTAGAAATAGTTTTAAGAAATACAATTTTAAGAAGTATTCCTTAATAAACTCTATTTTTTTATAAAATATTTTTAAAAATAATCAGAATTTATTTTTTATATAAAAGAATAAAATGAATAATATTTTTCGATTTGAAAATACAGAAATACTTTATTTTTTAGCTGTTATTCCATTGCTTTTATTATTGTTTTGGTATGCACAAAGAGCTAAAAGAAAAGCATTTAACCGTTTAGGCGATTTTCAAGTGCTTTTGGACTTAATGCCCGATTTTTCAGAAAATCGACCAAAAGTAAAATTTGCTTTTGTATTATTTGCTCTGTTTTTACTTGTTTTAGCTTTAGCTCAGCCGCAATTTGGTTCTAAATTAAAAGAAGTAAAACGGCAAGGCATAGAAATAATGATTGCCCTTGATGTTTCCAACAGTATGCTTTCGGAAGATATTAAACCAAATAGGTTAAGTGCCTCAAAAAGAGCCATTTCTAAATTGGTCGATAAACTTAAAAACGATAAAATCGGTTTGATAGTTTTTGCCGGCGATGCCTATGTGCAAGTTCCTATTACAACCGATTACAGAGCAACCAAAATGTTCCTTAAAACCTTAACTACCAACATAGTACCAAAACAAGGAACAAACATAGCCTCAGCCATAGAATTGGCTTCCAAGTCTTTTTCGAGCCAAGAAGATAGAACAAAAGCCATAATAATTATTACAGACGGCGAAGACCATGAACAAAATGCTATTGAGGCTGCGCAACAAGCTAAAGAACAAGGTATTAAGATTTATACAATAGGCATGGGAAGTCCAAAACCTCAGCCCATTCCTATAGCCGAAGGTTCATCGGAGTTTAAAAAAGATGACAACGGCAGTATTGTTATGTCGAAGCTTAATGAGCAGATATTGAAACAGATAGCTCTTGAAAGCAACGGTGTATATGTACGAGCCAATAATTCAACCACAGGCTTGGATTTAATTTACGAAGAGATTGAAAATCTGGAGAAAACAGAAATAGAATCGAGTATTTTTGAAGATTATGAAGAGCGTTTTCAATATTTATTAGGTATTGTTTTGTTTATTTTGGTTTTTGACTTTTTTGTTTTGGAAAGAAAGAATAAATTAACTAAAAATATTAATTTGTTTGAATAATTTTTTCGGTAAAAAATAATTCAAACCTAAAAAAAATTAAAGATATGCTAAAATATTTTATTACTACACTCGTTTCGGCTGCTTTATTAATAAAAGTATCTCATGCACAAATAGATACTCTAAATATAATAGCTAAAAATACTGTTTCGCCCGAATTTAATTCTAAGCAAATTTTGCACAACGAATTGAATAAAATGAGAAATGACAGTGTAGTTCGTTTTGCCAAGAAATTTTTAGGCACACGTTACCGTTATGGAGGCATGTCTCCTACTACGGGTTTCGATTGTTCGGGTTTTGTAAATTTTGTTTATTTGAATTTTGGCGTAAAACTTCCGCGTTCGTCTCGCGATTTTGCGAAAATGGAAAATAAAGTTTCAAGGGAAAATTGTGGTGTGGGCGATGTAATGGTTTTTGCCGGAGGAAATCCTTCCAAACGTCCCATTGGACATGTTGCTATTATTATTTCAACCGAAAACAATGATATTGAGTTCATTCATGCTTCTACTCGCAGCAAAAACGGTGGAATAATTATTACAAAACTCAGCGAAAGCGAATATTATAAAAAACGATTGGTTTCTATTGTTAGAATATAATTTTTTATTTTTTTTACAAAAAAAAAGGGTTATTTAGTTATGAAAAAAAACATATTATTTTTGTTTTTATTTTTTTACATTACCAATTTTTTTGCGCAAAGCGAAAGAAAAATGGTAAGAGAAGGAAACGAATTTTATAAAGAAAATAATTTTGTAAATGCCGAAACAAATTATTTAAAAGCTTTGAATAAAAATGAAAACTCGTTTGAGGCAAAATTTAATTTGGCAAATGCTCTTTATAAACAAAAAAAATATGCTCAAGCCGATTCTATTTTTACAAATTTGGCGTCAGAATTTGGAAAATATACTGAAAATAAGAACATTACCAATCAAGATTTGGCAAAAGTGTTTCACAACAAAGGAAATTCACTTTTGAAACAAAAAAAATATGCCGAAAGTATTGACGCCTACAAACAGGCTTTGCGCCGAAATCCGAACGATGAAAATACCCGTTATAATTTGGCTTACGCTCAAAAAATGTTGAAACAAGAGCAACAAAATCAACAACAACAGAATAAAAACGGTGAAGGCGACGAAAACAAAGACGATAAAAACGACAAAAATAAAGAGCAAAACAAAAATAAAAACGATAAAAATAAAAACGATAAAAATAACGACAAAAATAACCAGAATAAAAACGAAAATGACCAAGATGGCGATGGTATTCCAGATAAAACCGAAAAGGGAAGCAATCCAAGCAAACCGCGCGATACAGATAAGGACGGAACACCCGACTACAAAGACCAAGATTCTGATAATGACGGCATTCCAGACAATCAAGAAGCAGGCGAAAAACCTGAAAATCCGAAAGATACTGATAAAGACGGCATTCCCGATTATCGCGACACCGATTCTGACAACGATGGTACGCCCGATAGCCAAGAAAAACCGGTTGTACAAAAAATATCAAAGGAAGATGCAAAACATATTTTGGAAGCCCTCGAAAATGATGAAAAAGTACTTCAGCAAAAATTGAAAGAACAAAATGCAAAAAAAGCCAAAGTAAAAGCTGAAAAAGATTGGTAAAATTTGGGTATTAAATTTATTTTCAAGAAAAATGAAATTTTAAGTATGAAAAAAACGATTTTATTCATAATCATTTGTTTACAAAGTTTTTCAATCTGGTCGCAAGAAGTAAAATTTGTTACCAGAGTAAATCAAGTGGTGGAACTAAATGAGCAATTTAGACTCACTTTTGCCGTAAATGCTCAAGGTTCAGCATTTAAAGCTCCCGATTTGAGTACTTTTAACTATTCCGGTCCGAGTACTTCAACCTCAAGTAGTTATCAATTTATTAACGGTAAGACTACTCAAAATTTTGAAAACTCTTACGTGTATTTTATGATGCCAAAAAAAACCGGAAAATTTACCATTGGTTCGGCTCAAATTACCGTAGATGGAAAAGTTTACAAAACAGAACCCGTTACTATTGAGGTTGTTAGCGGTTCTACTGCCGGAAATAATAATAATTCAAATTCGGGAAATTCAAATCAAACAAATACTTCAACAACTGAAACCGGAGATGTTTTTGTAACCCTAAATTTAAGTAAAAACTCTGTGTATCAAGGAGAACACCTTGTTGCCAGCGTTCAAATTTATACACGCGAAACTCTGCGGGGTTTTAACGATATCAAACTTCCATCGTATCAAGGTTTTTGGTCGCAAGAAATACCAACTGCCAACAATATTCAGTTGCAAAGAGCCAATTACAACGGTAAAGTATATGATATGGGGGTAATTCACAAATCGCTTTTGTTTCCACAACAAAGTGGCACTATAAACATTGAACCCGTTCAAATTGAGGCAATTGTACGAAAAGTAATCGACCGCCGCTCAATTTGGGGAGCGGTTTACGATGATGTTATTGTTAAATTGAAAAGCCAAGTTAAAAATCTGATTGTTAAACCTTTACCAGAAGGAAAACCGGCAAGCTTTAATGGAGCTGTTGGAAATTTTGAATTTTCGGCAAAATTTGATAAAACGGAATTGAAAGCAAATGATGCTGCCAAATTGACAATTAGCATTTCGGGTAGTGGCAATTTGAAGCTTATCGACCCTTTGAAAGTTAATTTTCCGCCCGATTTTGAAGTTTATGACCCACAAGTAAATAGCAATATTAAAAACACTGTGGACGGTGCAAAAGGTTCAACTACAATAGAATACGTTGTAATTCCTCGCGTTGGAGGTGAATTTACCATTCCAGCTATTGAGTTTTCGTATTTTGACCCACAAAAAGGAATTTATGTAACCAAAAAATCGGAAGAATTTCATTTTAAAATTGAAAAATCGGACGAAGATGGCACTGGAAATCAGAATGCTGTGAGTTTTACAAAGAAAGATATTCAACTCATGGGTAACGATATTAGACACATCAAAGAAAATCAATTTGAATTGGTAAAATCCGGTAATACTTTTTTTGGTACGCTTAATTTTTATTTCGCATACATTTTAATTTTATTTGTTTTTGGAATTGTATTTGTTTTAAAACGCAAACAAATTAAACAAAATTCGGATATTGTGAGTGTAAAAAACAGAAAAGCGCATAAAATTTCGGAAAAAAGATTAAAATTGGCTAAAAAATATTTAGAAGAGAACAAAAAAGAGCCTTTTTACGATGAAATTTTGCGTGCAATGTGGGGTTATGTGAGCGATAAACTCAATATTCCTCCCTCGCAACTCACTCGCGATACCATTCTGGACACATTTAGCACAAAAAAAGTTAGTAATGAGCTTTCTTCAAAATTCATTTCCGTTCTTGATGCGTGTGAATATGCCAAATACGCACCTGCCGGACAAGCCGATATGCAAGCTGTGTATAAAAATGCGGGCGATACCATACAAGGCATGGAACAATTTATTTAACTTAATCATCTGAAAATGAATTTTGTAGCTCTCGATGTAGAAACCGCTCAAGGAAAAAGATGGAGTATTTGCCAAATAGGATTGGTTTTTGTAGAAAATTCTAAAATTGTTAATACTTATTCTCAATTGGTGCAACCTCCTGAAAATGAATACTTTTATCGAAATACACAAATTCATGGAATAAGGGCTTCCGATACGCGCAATGCCCCTTTCTTTCCTGAAATTTGGAAAGAAATTTTTCCTTTGATTAGCGGCAAAAAATTAGTAGCTCACAATGCAGCTTTTGATATGGATTGCTTGCGCAAAACACTGGGTTTTTACAACATGGAAATTCCTGATTTTCAATACGATTGTACTTATATCATGAGCAAAATGAGTTTATCAAATGCGTGTGATTTTTACAAAATACGGTTAAAAAATCATCATGACGCTTTGGCAGATTCGATGGCTTGCGCCGAAATTTATTTAAAGTTAAAAAAATAATTTTTTGGTATTTTAAATATAAAAATTCAATAACAATTTTTTTATAAAATGAAAAAAATGAAAAAAATAGTTGTTTTTTCTATTATTTTAATGTTTTTTGGGCAAATTTATGCCAATGAAGCCTTGCAAGACTCGATAAAAATAGCAAACAAGGCTTATAAAGAAAAAAAATACGACGCGGCTATTAAAACCTATAATTCTATTCTCAAATTGGGTTACATTTCGCCCGAATTGCACTACAATTTGGCAAATGCTTACTACAAATCAGACAAAATTGCTTTGTCGATACTCAATTACGAAAAAGCACTTAAATTGCAACCTTCTTTTGACGATGCCCGATACAATCTTGAAATGGCTAACAAATTGATAATAGATAAGATAGATATTGTGCCAGCGTTTTTTTTAAGGGCGTGGGCTAATGCTTTTGTGGGCATTTTTCATTTCGATGTTTGGGGTTATTTAAGTTTAATTTGGTTTGCATTGGCATTTGTTTTAGCCGGAATATATTTTTTTGTTAAAAATATTAATTTAAGAAAAACAGCTTTCTATTTAGGATTTATCTTTCTGTTTTTTAGTTTAATAGCATTTCTTTCGGCTCGAAAACAGTTTCAATTGCAAGTGAAAATAAAATACGCCATTATTTATGAAACAACGGTAACCGTTAAAAGTTCTCCTTCGGAAAACGGTACCAATATTTTTCCTTTGCATGAAGGAACAAAAGTTCAAATGCTTGAAAATGTGGGCGAATGGACTCAAATAAAAATTGCAGATGGAAAACAAGGTTGGCTTAAAAAAGAAGAAATTTTGGAAATTTAACCCTTATTTTTATCAACTCAAATGAATTACATTTCAGAAAAAGTAATCACTTCAAAAGAAATAGCTTTAAAACCTTTGGTTTTGAGCGAATACGAGCTTTGCAGATTTGAAAACTGCGACTTTTCAAATACCAATTTTACCGATTTTATTTTTTCCGATTGCGAATTTACACACTGCGATTTGAGTTTATCAAAACTTTTCAATACAGCTTTTCGCAATGTGCGATTTGTAAATTGCAAAATGCTTGGGCTTCATTTTGAGGACTGTAACAATTTCGGACTGTCTTTTGTGTTTGAAAATTGCATTTTAAATCATTCTTCTTTTTACAAAATAAATTTAAAAAAAACAACCTTCAAAAATACGCAACTCCGCGAAGTAGATTTTTCGGAAAGCAATTTAAGCAATTCATTGTTTGATGCTTGCGACCTTACCGATACTATTTTTAATTTTACAAATTTAGAAAAAGCCGATTTAAAAACTTCTTTGAATTTTACTATCGACCCCGAACAAAATAAAATTAAACGGGCAAAATTTTCAATGACTAACATCACCGGACTTCTTAAAAAATATGATATTTTAATAGAGTAATTTTAAAATAAGTATTCATTTTTTATAAAAAAAAGTACAATGACAAATGTAAATATTTATCTAAACTTTAACGGAAACTGCCTTGAGGCATTTAACTTTTATAAGTTGGTTTTTGGGGGTGAATTTTCATATATCAGCACTTTGGGCGAAATGCCCCAGCAAGAAGGAATGCCACCGTTGCCCGAAAGTGCTAAAAATCAGATTATGCATGTAAACTTGCCTATCAGCCAAGAAACGGTTTTAATGGGAAGTGATGTTTCAGAGGCTTTCGGACAACCGGCAGCGGTTTTTGGAAATAATTTCTCAATTTCTATTAATACCGATACTAAAGAAGAAGCCAATCGCCTGTTTGAGGGGCTTTCGCAGGGCGGACAAACAACCATGCCTTTGGGCGAAACTTTTTGGGGTGCTTATTTCGGTATGTTTGTGGATAAATTCGGCATCAATTGGATGATTAATATGGAGTTAAATCAACAAACCGACATTGAATAACCATTTTAAAAAAATATTTCCCCAAAAGGCAAAGAAGTTCACAACGAACACTAAGAAGGTTAATTCTTAATGTTCTTTGTGTAAAATATTGATTTTTTTTGATTTACATCAAATTTAATGGATACTGTTTTGGTTTTAACAAAAATACAATTTTTTGATATTCAACAAAATAAAAAACTAAAAAAAATGAGTTTAAAGCACTTTTTTTATTAATAATCTATATCAATTTATTTTTGCACATATACAACCAAGACACTACCAACAGTGTAACAATCAACGAATTATTTGTCTTCAAAATCTACTGTTAATAAAATGGCTTCGAGCTGGCGAATTAAATCGCGCTTGTTATTGTTGGGATAATAAGCAAATCCTTCGAGCGTAACTATTCTATTTCTTTTTTTATCCAAAGTAGTATAACTGACAAAAGGTCCGCCCATGGCATCATTCACCACGTCCCAACGCGCTCTCACTTCGGCAAAATACCGTTTTTTATATTTCAAATGCGCCAAAACCGGGTCAATTCGATGCTCGGTAGTCATGTAACTTCCTTTGTTTTCGCCCGGAACATTGAGTTTTAACACCGAGTCGCGCTTATGAATTAAATACTCAACCGAAAAAGTATTTGTATCGGTATAATTGTAATAATAAATAAAAATGCCCATCATGTAATTTCGAGTTTCCTTTTTTAGCCAAATAAATTTTTTTTTCTCATCGTAAAGTTGAAAATCTTTAGGTATTATCATGCTCAATTGATGCTTTGATTTTAATTTGCGTTCTATTTCAATGGCTTCATACTGTTTTGCTCTAATGAAATTTCGATTTCGCTCTGCTTCAAGCAGATAATCAACCATTTGAATGCCATGTTTATCGAGCAGATTCAAGAGTTCTTGCTCATTGGGAGCTTGCATTTGAATGTAAATTTGAGGCTCAGCCCAAACATCTTTTTTGAAATTTATTGCCGGTTTAAATCCTTTTTGAATGTTTACCCTTACAATATTTCGGCTGGCTTGCAACATTTTTGAAAAACCGGAATTAGGAATTTGCGAAACATCAAAAAGCGGCTCTATTTGAGGCAAACCCGGCACTTCTGCCAAAAGTAAGTCCTTAAAATAATTGCCAATGGTATCTTGCCAATAGCCATCTTCCAATATCAAAAGCACTTCGCCCGCTTTTCCATTCACAGAGGGTAAGTGCAATTTACTTGTCTGTTCTTGGTTGCAAGCTATAACAAACAAAGTAAAAACCAAAATCATTCTAATTTTCTGCATCATAAACTTATTTTTAATTAAAATTTTTTTTTGAAAAAGTAAAGAATTATTTTTTATAAAAATACAATACTAAATACTTTTTTTCAAATATGAACTCTTAAAGTTTATTAAAAAAAAATGTTTTTTCTTAAAATATTGTTTTTAAGCCATTATTAATTGCAAAGATGTTTTTAAATATGTATTTTTGCAAAAAAAATTTATAAAAAAAGAACGAATGATTACAGTTTCAAATTTAGCCATACAATTTGGCAAACGTATTTTATTTCAAGATGTTAATTTAAAATTTACAGAAGGCAACTGTTACGGCATCATTGGAGCAAACGGTGCAGGTAAATCGACCTTTTTAAAGGCTTTGAGTGGCGATATAGATGCTACCAAAGGCAACATAGAACTCGGAAGCGGCGAACGTTTATCGGTTTTGAGACAAAACCACGAAGAATTTGACGAATACACCGTACTCGACACTGTTTTAATGGGTTACGACTTGCTTTGGAAAATAATGCAAGAAAAAAACGAAATCTATTCAAAAACCGATTTTACCGAACAAGACGGTTTAAGAGCAGCCGATTTGGAAGAAAAATTTGCCGAAATAGACGGCTGGAACATGGAAAGCGAAGCCGGAAGCCTTTTGAGTGGCTTGGGCATTAAAGAAAGCGAGCATTTAAAATTAATGAAAAATTTAAGCGGTAAAGAAAAAGTAAAAGTGCTTTTGGCACGCGCTTTGTTCGGAAAACCCGACAATTTATTGCTCGACGAGCCTACCAACGACTTAGATTTGGAAACTGTACGCTGGCTCGAAAATTATTTGGGCGAATTTCAAAATACCGTTTTAGTTGTTTCGCACGACAGGCATTTCCTCGACTCCATTAGCACTCAAATAGTAGATATTGACTTTGGAAAAATAAAAGTTTTTGCCGGAAACTATACATTTTGGTATCAATCGAGCCAATTGGCTTTAAAACAAGTTCAAAACCAGAATAAAAAAGCCGAAGAAAAACGAAAAGAACTCAAAGAATTTATTGCCCGATTTAGTGCCAACGTAGCCAAATCGAAACAAACCACCAGCCGCAAAAAAATGCTGGAAAAATTAAATGTTGAAGACATTCAGCCTTCTACCAGAAAATACCCGGGAATTATTTTTACTCCCGAAAGAGAACCCGGAAACAGTATTTTGACAGTTACCAACTTGAGTAAAACAATTGATGGCGAAGTGCTTTTCAAAGATTTAAGTTTTACGGTAGAAAAAGACGACAAAATTGTATTCCTCTCGCGCGACCCGCGTTCTATGACAGCTTTGTTTGAAATATTAAATGAAAACATTAAACCCGAAACCGGCTCTTTTGTTTGGGGACAAACCATAACCAAAGCATATTTGCCCTTAGACAATTCACCTTTTTTCCAAACCAATCTCACTCTAACCGATTGGTTAGCACAATTTTCCAACGATACAACCGAAATGTTTTTGCGCGGATATTTAGGAAAAATGTTGTTTTCGGGCGACGAAATTTACAAAAAAGTAAATGTTCTTTCGGGAGGCGAAAAAGTTCGTTGCATGATAGCACGCATGATGCTTGCAAATGCCAACTTAATGATACTCGATACGCCCACCAATCACCTCGATTTGGAATCTATTCAAGCTTTTAACAACACATTGATTAATTTTAAAGGCAACGTGTTGTTTGCTTCGCACGACCATTCCTTCATTCAATCCGTAGCCAATCGAATCATTGAACTTACCCCCAACGGCATTATCGACAAATACATGGATTACGACGATTACATTGATAACGAACGTATTAACGAAATCAAAGAAGAATATTATAAAAAATAAACCAACGATACTTCAAACGGTAACTTTTCCAAACTTACTGTTTGAAAAATCATTTATCTTTTTTAATAACAAATTGATTATTAACCAGACAGGTTTTAAAAACTCGTCTGGTTTTTACTTTTTAAGAAAAAACCGCTTGCAAATAGATTTGGTAAAATGAAATTTTATTGTTTCCTTTGAAAAAAAAAAATCGAAACAAAATTTTAGTAATAAACTTTTTTTACAAAAAAATAAATTTCATGGTATTAAATTATATTTGGATAGCATTCTTCTTGATAGCCTTTATAATAGGTGTAGTTGAATTAGTTTTTTTCGGAAATGTAGAAATCTTTCCGGCATTGATAACCAGCACTTTCGACAATGCCAAATTGGGATTTGAAATATCGCTTTGGCTTACCGGCGCAATGACAATGTGGCTGGGAATAATGAAAATAGGCGAAAAAGGAGGCATGATACGCATTATAGCCAAGTTAGCCGCACCTCTTTTTAGAAAACTTTTCCCCGAAATTCCTGAAGACCACCCTGCCAATGGCTCGATAATAATGAACATTGCAGCCAATATGCTTGGCTTAGACAACGCCGCAACGCCCATGGGACTAAAAGCCATGAAAGAACTCCAAGAGCTTAACCCCAATAAAGACGTGGCTTCAAACGCTCAAATTATGTTTTTGGTTCTCAACACTTCGGGTTTAACCATCATTCCGGTAGCGGTAATGGCTATTTTAGCTGCCAATGGCTCTTCAAACCCTTCCGAAGTTTTTATTCCTATTTTGCTCAGCACTTTTTTTTCTACTATGGTTGGAATCATTGTTACTTCGCTTTACCAACGCATCAATTTGTTCAATAAAGTAATTTTGGGTTTTATTGGTGGTTTTTCCCTTTTAGTGAGTTTGCTCATTTTTTATTTTGTTTCGCTTTCGCAAGAAGAAATTTCAACTGTTTCATCAGTTTCCGGTACATTTATTCTTTTTTCCATTATCATTTCGTTTATTTTAGTAGGTTTAAAAAATAAAATTAATATTTACGAAACATTTATAGAAGGTGCAAAAGAAGGATTTTCAACCTCAATAATGATAATTCCATATTTAGTAGCCATTTTAATAGCCATTGGCGTTTTCAGAGCTTCCGGCGCCATGGATTTTTTAATGGACGGCATACGATTTATCATCTCGGCAATGAATCTCGATACCGGATTTGTTGATGCACTTCCCACAGCTATCATGCGCCCGCTCAGCGGAAGCGGCTCGCGCGGAATGATGATAGAAGCCATGAATACTTACGGGGTAGATTCGTTTACAGCCAAAGTTGCCGCTACATTTCAAGGTGCTACCGATACAACTTTTTACATTATAGCCGTTTACTTTGGTTCCATTAGCGTTCGCAATACGCGCTATGCCATTACTGCCGGACTTTTAGCCGACTTAGCAGGTGTTATTGCAGCCATTTTTATTTCTTATTTGTTTTATGCGTAAAAATTTTAATATCTCCAACCGAAAATAAATTCAACGATATAACTTAAAATAAAAAATAATTTATAGAAAAAAAAATCTTGAATATCATTGTCAAAAAAAGTAAAATAAGATTTTATGGCAAAAATATATAAAACGATTGACCTTTTCGCCGGAATTGGTGGTATTAGGTTAGGTTTTGATGCTTTTGGCTGCGAAAATGTGTTTTCTTCCGAGTGGGATAAAGCAGCGCAAACCATGTACGAAGCTAATTTTGGCGAAAAACCGTTTGGCGATATCAACGAAATAAATCCGATTGATGTACCCGACCACGATATATTATTGGCAGGTTTTCCATGCCAACCGTTTAGTATAGCGGGAAAAGGTTTAGGTTTTGCAGATACAAGAGGAACATTATTTTTTAATATTGAGGCAATTTTAGAAGCCAAAAAACCACAAGCATTTTTACTTGAAAATGTAAAAAGATTAACTACGCACGATAATGGACAAACTTTTGGGGTTATTTTAGAGAAACTCAAAAATTTGGGATATACTGTTTACCACAAAGTTTTTAATTCGCTTGATTTTGGATTACCGCAAAAAAGAGAGCGGATTTATATTGTTGGATTTCTGAACCCGATACATTTTAAATTTCCAAAACCTTTGGGGTATTACAAACCATTGACCGAAATATTACAAAATGACGATGAAATTCCCCAAAATTATTTTTTATCAGAGGAATTAAGACAAAAGAGATTTGCAGCAGTTAAAGGAAATCCACCTGTTCCTTCGGTGTGGCATGAAAACATTGGCGGTAATATTTCTGCATTGCCCTATTCCTGTGCTTTGCGTGCAGGTGGCAGCTATAATTATTTAGTAGTAAATGGTATAAGACGACTTACTGATAGAGAAATGTTGAGAATACAAGGTTTCCCTGATACATTTAAAATCAATATACCGTATTCACAAGCAAGAAAAGTCGCAGGAAATTCAGTTTCTGTGCCGGTAATTAAAGCAATTGCAGGTGAAATGATAAAAGCATTAGAACAAAATCATAAGGCTCAAAACGAGCCGGTACAATTAACATTTTTGGAACCACAAAATGAATATAAAAGAAGCAAAAAAGTCGCTGGATAAGGTAATTGAGAAAGGTCGTGTTCATCTGTATAAACCAATTCAAGTTGCTGAAATTCTTTATCGCGATAGAATTGAAAAGGATATAAAACTAATTGAATTAGAAACATATAGAAGTCCTTCAAAAAAATGGCGTGATGTAGTTTGTATCAGATTTTTGGGCAGAACTTCTACATCATCAGCACGTTATCAAGATGATGTTTTTAACGACAATGCTATTCCACCGCTTGTTTTAGATGCGCTCGATAAAGAAAACCGAACAAAAAAATGGAATTGTAGAGGCTTACATTTATCAGAAATTCGCACAACGATTTGCTCAAATGTCTTCGGGGCTTGATTATTGCCAAACACACAACAAATCAACTTTCAAATTAGATGAATTTTTAGCTTTGTTCTGGAATGAACCCGGATTAAGACGCAGCATTGATAAAATTTACGAAATAGTAGTTTATTCATTATTTTCCGCATTAGTTGAGGCGTTGGAAGTTTCAGTTGAGGTTAGTTTAAATCCTGCAAAATCAGAGATTTTAAAAGAATTTGAGGATTTTGCAAAACGAGTAATCCAACTTTCGCCCAAACAAACAAGTATAAAACTAAAAGCACGAATTAATCGTGTAGGCGTAACAAATGCAGCGGATAGAGGACTTGATATGTGGGCAAATTTTGGACTTGCTATTCAAATTAAACATCTATCATTAACAGAGGAACTTGCAGAAAACATTGTGAGTTCGGTTTCGGCTGATAGAATTGTTATTGTATGCAAAGATACAGAGCAAAAAATAATCGTTTCGGTTCTAAATCAAATTGGTTGGAAATCCAAAATACAAAGCATTGTAACCGAAACAGACCTTTTAAATTGGTATGAAAAGGCATTGCGTGGTAAATTTTCAAAAACTATTGGTGATAAAGTTCTAAAAAAACTCACAAACGAAATAAAAGTCGAATTTCCAGCAACATATACCACTGATTTTATGAAATTTTATAAACAACGTGGTTCTGACAAATTAAAAGATAAAAATTGGGAAGTTGATAGTTAAATGACTAAAGAACAAGGGCTGTATGATAATTTTAATTCTTTTCACTTGGTTATATTTTGAGCTTTTATTTAATGTAATTATTTTATAATTAGAACTTTGCCAAAAAAAATTAAACTTTAGCAAAATTACCTTTTGCAGTAAAATACTTTAAATCCCCAAATTTATCCGGAACAACAGATAGCCATCATATCAATTAATTGCAAAAGGCATAGAAATTAATCAATAACAGCTTTTTTTTACTCATTGATGCGATGTCTATCTTATTTTTCATAGCATAAATTTAGGTTGCAATTAATTTACGCAATCAATTTTTTAATAATTCATTTTTAATTTATAATTTTGCAGTCCGATAACGATTATATTTCTTCATAAATTATAAAATACAAAATGAATCAAGCCAAAGTAAAAATCTTTTCGGGTACAGCCACTCGATTTTTAAGTGAAAAAATAGTAAAAAGTTACGGAACCGAACTTGGCAAAAATACCGTTTTGCGCTTTAGCGATGGCGAATTTCAGCCCGCTTTCGATGAAACCGTTCGTGGACACTACGTTTTTATTATTCAATCTACCTTTATGCCTACCGATAATTTATTTGAATTATTGGCAATGGTAGATGCTGCCAGCCGTGCTTCGGCTTACAAAATAGCAGCCGTTATTCCCTACTTTGGCTTTGCTCGCCAAGACAGAAAAGACCGCCCCAGAGTTTCTATCGGAGCAAAATTGGTAGCCAATTTGTTGGCTGCGGCGGGTGTTTCGCGTATAATAACTATGGATTTGCACGCCGACCAAATTCAAGGATTCTTTGATGTTCCCGTTGACCATTTGTACGCATCTTCGGTTTTTGTGCCTTATATTCAGAGCCTTAATTTAGAAAATTTAATCATTGCATCGCCCGATACCGGAGGTTCAAAACGAGCCAATGCGTATTCAAAATTTTTAAATACCGAATTAGTTATTTGTCATAAAAGCCGAACTCGACCAAACGAAGTTGGAGCAATGACCGTAATAGGTGATGTAAAAGGCAAAAATGTTGTATTGGTAGATGACATGATAGACACCGCAGGAAGTATAACTATGGCAGCACAAAAAATTATGGACAAAGGCGCCATTAGTGTGCGAGTGATAGCTACCCACGGCGTTTTTTCGGGTCCGGCTTACGAACGAATAGCCCAATCTGCTCTTACTGAAGTTATTGTAACCGATTCGCTGCCCGTACAGGAAACCGAAAAAATTAAAATCGTTACCATTGCAAATTTATTTGCCGATGTAATAAAAAAAATTCCTAACTATCACTCTATCAGTAGTAATTTTATTTTTTAAAAAAAATTTATGAAACCAACCATTGTTTTGGGCGCAAGCCCAAACCCCGAACGCTATGCACATAAAGCGGTTTTGCTTTTGCAAAAAAATGGAATTGAAACCTTTCCGATAGGCATTAAAAAAGGCTCTATCAACGGTTTACAAATAATTAACGGAAAACCGATGTTAGAAAATATCCATACCGTAACTTTATATTTAGGTATAAATGCACAACAAGAATATTACAATTACTTATTGGATTTAAACCCCAAACGAGTTATTTTTAATCCGGGTACAGAAAACAACGAACTCCAAAATATTTTAACTCAAAAAGGCATCGAATGTGTTGAATATTGTACGCTGGTTATGCTTAGTATCGGAATGTTTTAGGTAATTTTTTAAAATTATAAAACGATAAAATTAGAAATTTTAAAAAATTCATTTTCAAAAAAAAAATTATTTTTTAAGCAATAAAAAAACTTTCTGCAACAATTTATCAAAAATTTGAAAAAAAAATAAAAAAATGTACAAAACCATAACCAGCGTAGAAGAATTTGAAAGCAGCAAACAAGAAAATGCAGCAGCACTTTACTATTTTTCGCACCATGAGTGCAATGTTTGTAAAGTATTGAAACCCAAAGTAGAAGAGTTATTTACCGAAGAATTTCCGCAAACGGCACTTTTTTATGTAAATACAAAAGAATCAGCAGAAGTAGCAGCTCAAAACAGCGTTTTTGCTGTTCCCACATTGCTCATCTTTGTCGATGGGCGTGAACTGGTGCGCAAAAGCAGAAATATTGGCTTAGGTGAACTACAAGAAACCATGCAAAGACCTTATGAAATGATGTTTTCATAATGTTTTTTTAGTTTCTTCCAAAATCCGAAAGTTATCGTATCAATTCGTTAATAAACAGCTTTTTGCTCTTTAAATTCATGGTATTTTGCAAGCAATTGATACCATAACTCTCAATTCGTTAGCAACAAATTTGCAAATTTAAAGTTTCTTAAAAAAATACTTTGTTATTTTTTTTTATTTGAATTAAAAAAAAAGAGCTTTGCCAAAGTTTAAGTAACTATTTCAAAAAAAATTAAATCTGGGGTATATACAATACACCAATCTATATACATAAATATGTTAAATTATA
>DYNA01000164.1 GCA_020721325.1 Paludibacter propionicigenes | reverse complement strand
TTAGCTAAATTCCAAGCTGTAAATTTTTAGAAAATGTCATACATATTGTTATAAATCAGTCGTTTTTTTTTACAATTTTATTAAAAACATTTGTAAATCTTAAAAAAATAGTTATTTTTAATCAAAAATATTATATAATTTTAAAACATAGAACATGAAAAAATATATCTTTTTATTATTGATTATTTTATCCGGTTTGAGCTTACATGCACAAAATCAAACAATTCTGCTTGACAAAAGTAAAAATGAATTTAGTGTTTACCAAGCTACTGACAAAGGTTTTACAATAAAAAGCTCCTTAGGCGAATTGAATTGGGAAAAACTTTCCATTGATAAATTAAAAACCGATTTCATCGAATTCAGAGCCAACGGTTATTCAAAACCTTACGGAAAAGGAGAACCGGCTTTGCCCATTTTAACCAAAATGATTGAAGTTCCGGAAAATGCGGACGTTGAATTTCGCATAGTTAGCTACAACGAACAAATCATCGATTTAAAGAAAGAAGGTATTTTGCATAAAATTATTCCCGCACAACCTTCCATTAGAAAAACACCTCAAAAAGAACTTTTTTATTTCAGCAAAGAACTTTATTCTTTGGAATTTTTTACCGAAAATAAAATCGTTACTGTAAATGAAATCGGGTATTTTAGAAATATAAAACTTGCCGAAATTCAAATACAACCTTTTCAATACAATCCGCAAGAAGATTTATTAAAAATTTGGAACGATTTGGAAATTGAAATTACTTTCAAATACCATAATGCAACAACAAAATACACTCAAGCCCATGAAAATAAAGACTTTAGAGCATTAGCCCAAAATTTTACCATAAACGCTCTGCCTTATGGCAAAAATTTAATTACCCAAATGCCTGCTACTTATGTAATTGTAGCCGACAGAAAGTTTGAAACCACTTTACAAGATTTTATTTTGTGGAAACAACTAAAAGGTTTTCATGTAATTACAGCCTACACAGACCAAATAGGTAAAACACAAACAGAAATTAAAAACTATTTAAAAAACCTTTACACTTCGCCAGCCGAAGGAGTAAATGCACCGAGTTTCGGGCTTTTGGTAGGCGACGTAGCCGAAATTCCGGCTTGGCAGGGCAATGACGACCACGTTACCGATTTGCGTTACTTTGAATACACCGGAGATAATTTGCCCGAAGTTTTTTATGGACGCTTTTCGGCTTCAACTGTAGAACAACTTCAAAATCAAATAGATAAAACCATTAATTATGAAAAATATTTAATGACCGATGCCTCTTATTTAGGCAAAAGTCTTTTGGTTTCGGGAGTTGATGATGATTTTGCACCCGATTATGGAAACGGCGCCATCAATTATATACATCAATATTACTTAAACGATGCGCACGGCAGTCAAGCTTATACTTATTTATATGAAGATGCTGCAAGTACCGTTATGCAATCGCAAAACAGCGGAGCATCAGCTTCAATTATTGCAAAGGTAAACGAAGGTGTGGCAATAGCCAATTATACAGCACATTGCAGCCCTTCTGGTTGGGCAGACCCACGTTTTGTTACCAACGATATTAACAATTTGGCAGCTTCGGGTAAATACGGTCTTTGGATTGGTAATTGCTGTCAATCAAGTACTTTCAACAATTCCGAATGTTTTGCGGAAGCGGCTTTGCGCGTTAAAAACAAAGGTGCTATCGGATACATTGGTGGTTCAAATTATACGTATTGGGACGAAGATTACTATTGGGGCGTTGGCGTTTCGCAAGTTACGGCGCACCCCACTTACGAAAACAGTCAGCGCGGAGCTTATGATGCTCTTTTTCACGACCTTTCGCAGCAGGCAAACCCCGAAACTTGGTTCATAACACAAGCTCAGATGAATGTAGCCGGAAATTTAGCCGTTCAAGCTTCAAGTTCGGGGCTGAAGCAATATTACTGGGAAATTTATCACCTCATGGGCGACCCTTCGCTTGTTCCTTATACTTCTGTACCCGAAACATTTACAGCTACTTATCAACCCACTCACTTAATTTTAGGCAACAGTACGCTCACTGTAAATACGATTCCTTATGCAGTGGTTTCGCTTTCGCAAAATAATGTTTTGGTCGCTTCGGCAGTTGCCAATGATGAAGGAACGGCAGTTCTTTCTTTTACAACCAATGCTTTGTCTTTAGGCAATGCACAAATAATTATTACGGCACAAAACAAACAACCCTTGTTTGATGAAATTTTGGTTTCGCCAGCCAATGAACCTTATGTAATTTTAAATACCTTTGAAACCTCCAAAAGCCCGGATTATGGACAAACCATTGAATTACATGTCAATTTTAAAAATTTAGCCGACCAAAATTCTACGCATCACGCTCAAAATGTGATTGCTACACTTTCCACAACCAATACGTATGTAACTATTTTATCTCCAACAGCTTCGGTAAGCCTCATCAATGCAGGCGATAGCGTTACGATAAACAATGCGTTTCAATTTTCGATAGCCGATAACATTCCAAACGGAACGGTTTTGAAATTTAATTTACAAATAACTGGCGAAAATGCAAAATACACGTGGAACAGCGATTTTAGAATTACAGCAAATGCGCCAGCTATTAAAATAAATACTTTGCGTATCGACGGCGACAACAACAACAATCATATTCTCGACCCAGCCGAAAATGGAAATATAATAGTTAATGTAGAAAATACCGGAAATATTGAATCTGTTTTTAAGGCAAAACTTAAATTAAAAAATATTTCCGGCACCGATTTGGTTATTCATACTACCGAATTATCGCAAAGCATTCCCGCCAAGGGAAAATTTGATTTTGTTTTCAATGCCACTGCCAATGCTGCTACTGTTTTTGGAACAAAAGTAGAATTGGATTTTTCGGTTACAACCGGGAACAATTCACAATACAGTTTGAGTGAAGACAAGTTCATTAATATTGGTGAAATACCTGTTTATTTAATGAACAATTCGGAAACTATTTCTTCTTGCAACGGTTTGTTTTACGATTCGGGCAATAAAACCGGAAACTATTCCAATTCGGAAGAATTGATAAAAACATTCTATTCGCCCAACGCCAATTCACTATTAAAAGTTAATTTTTTATCTTTTGCAACCGAAAAAGATTACGATTTTTTATACATACACGACGGCGCCGATGTTAATTCGCCCCAAATAAGCGGAAGTCCTTTCTCTGGAACAAGCAATCCGGGCATAATAACAGCCTCAAACGCTTTAACGTTTCGTTTTAAAAGCGATGTAAGCGACAATGCTGCGGGCTGGGAAGCTGAAGTGTCTTGCTACACACCCACTCAAGCTCCTAATTGTGCCACTTCACCTACTCCTGCCCACAATGCAAGCGGCTTTTTTCCTTCGTCAATTCATTGGAAAGCAGAAAATGCAACAGAATTTGATGTTTATTTTGGAAAAAATTCCAATCCATTCGCCAATACGCCTACAACCGTGAAAACCAAGTTCTTACCCATAACCGTTGAACCATTTACAACTTACTATTGGGCGGTTGTACCTAAAAATATTGTAGGAACGGCTGCTTCGTGCCAAATTTGGCAATTTACTACCGGCGAAGTAGAATATTTAATGAGCAATGGTAAATTTTACAATGCTTGTAGCGGTTATTTTTACGATAGCGGTGGAAAATCGGGCAATTATTCTTCAAACGAATACTTCGTTATGACGCTTTATCCCGAAAACGAAAACAGTTTGCTTTCGGCAAAATTTGAAAGTTTTAACGTAGAACCCAATAACAGTAACTGCTACGATGTATTGAGAATATACGATGGTTCAACGGTTTACGATAAATTGATTGGCGAATATTGTGGAACAAGCATACCGGAAGATTTAAAAGATTTAAAAGCGACCAATTCGCGTGGTGCGCTAACCTTTGCTTTTTCTTCAGACGAATCGGAAAATCGTTCGGGTTGGAAAACCAAACTTACTTGTATCAATACGACTGGTTTTGAGAATGTTGAAAAAATTAATTTGCATTTATTCCCCAATCCAAGCAATGGTATTTTTGAAATAGAATTTCCATATCAAGAAAATGAAAATTATCAATTAAAGGTATTCGATTTGACCGGAAAAATTGTTTTTGAACAAAATGACAGCAAAATAGAAAAAAACATACAATTGAATTTATCAAATTTAACACAAGGCATTTATTTTTTGAATATCCAATCGGAAAATAAATTGTTTAGACAAAAAATTTTAATTCAAAAATAAATTTGTTGCTTCTAAAATCCGTAAGTTTTTTGGCAAACAAACGGAACATCATCGTATCAATTGTTTACAAAATGCTTTCAATTTAATTGCCAACAAGCTGTTTTTTAAGCTTTTGATACGATAAATTACGGATTTTAGGATTTAAAATATTAAAGTTTTATTTATTCGATTCATTTACAGACAATTAACTCTTTAGAAATTTTAAAATTTTAGCAAATTTCAACAAATAAGCTGTTGTAAATAAATAAAAAGTAGCAGTGTAAAAAAATCCGGTATTGAACAATGAATAATGTTATAAAAAAATACAAATTCAAGGATTCTTCTGATTTGCAAGTTGAAGTTATTGATTTAGAAAAACTTACAATTCAGAAGAAGAATTATATAATTAATCCGCACCGAACAAATTTTTATCATATTTTTCTGTTTGATTATTGCCAACCTATTCATTTTGTTGATTTTAAACCCATTCAAGTAAAACCCTATTCCTTGTTATTTATTGATAAAGATAGAGTGCATCAGTTTGACCAACTTTTAAGTTACAATGGAAATTTATTGATTTTTACCGAAGATTTTTTTTGCAGAACCGAATCGGATACAAAGTTTTTGAAAAGTAGTATTTTATTTAATGACATTGATTATCAACCTTTTATTGCACTAAATAAAACTAATTTTCAGAAATATTCAGCCATTTGCGAAAGCATAACAGAGGAAATGATGTTGCCAAATGATGATTTACAGCCTTTGTTGCTCAAAAATTTACTTCAAAATTTTCTTATTCATGCCGAAAGAGAAAAAAGAAAACAAGGTTACAACGAACGACCAAAAGGTGCAGACCTTGATTATACTCTGCTTTTTCGTGATTTTTTGGAACAAAACTTTATGAAATTCAAAACCGTTTCTGAATATGCAAATTTGATTTGTATTTCTGAAAAACGCTTGGGACAAGCTACCGCAAAAATAGTAGGAAAATCGCCCAAAGAAATTATCAACGATAGGCTTTTATTGGAAGCAAAACGTCTTTTGGTGCATACAAACCTTACTATTAAAGAAATAGGGCAGGAACTCGGATTTGAAGACCCAGCTTATTTTGCTCGTTATTTTAAAAAAAATTCAAAAAATACTCCGGTAAAATTTAGAGAAATTTATTTTAAAAAATAACTTTCTTAAAAGTACCATACTTAGGCTGATTTGTCCATTGTGCAAAAGTTGAATCGGTTTTATCTTTGTACCATCTTTTTAATCATTTAAAATTTATAAAACAATGGACAAAAATAGAGAAGCATTAATCGCATTTTACAGAAAAGCATTAACAGTAAATACCGAAACCACTCCAACTGCCGTACTTTCCGAAGTTTTGGCTGATGATTTTATTTCTTATGGTTCAGTAGAAAGCAAAGGAAAGCCACAACTTATGGGGCAAGTTGAGTTTTTTTGGAAACTGATACCCGACTTAAAATGGGAACCTCAAGATATAGCCAATGATGGCAATAAATATGTGGTTCGCAGTTTGGTGAGCGGAACTCCAAACGGCGATTTTATGGGTTTACAAACCAATGGCACAAAATCATTCAAAATTATGTCGATTGATTTTCATACGGTTATTGATGGAAAATTGACTTCGGTGCATCATTTGGAAGATTGGGGAACGGCAATGAAACAACTCACAAGTAAATAGTTTGGTAAAAAATAAGTGCTAAGCCAACATTAAATTGTGAAACAAATTTAGTTAAATAATTCTTTTTCAGAAATTTATAGATTTATATTATACAAATAAAATTGGCTAAGCACTTAATTTAGCAAAAAAAACACCTATCCTAAACAGCCAAAATACCCTTTCAAAATTCACAATCGGCATTTCACAATTGCAAAATGTGCGAAGATTGTCTTTTCTTAAAAAAATAAGTGCAAATATTTAAAGCATTCTGCCATATTACTTTTGTACAATATTCAATGCTTAGCCAATTATTTTCGCTAATACACGAGCAAGGCGGTCGCGCCGTGCCGCGCTGTTGCTTACACTTGTCGGTGATCTTATAAAAAAAATATGGGAATAAGTTTTTTACAGCCAAACTAAACCTTATTCCTTTAGTAACCAGCAAAATAAAAAGAATATAAACCATATTTTCTTATTTTTTTCCCGCGAAAACACGAAAAAAATCCGTTCAATCCGTGTTATCTGTACCCTGTTGAAAATAATTTTGTATTTTCTTTCAAACTACACTTTTACCTGATTATTTAGTTTACTTGAATGATTGAAAATAATTATCTATTTTCTTTCAAACACTAAATAAAACCAAAAAATATAAAAAAAAATGAAAAAATGTTATGTAAAAGAAAAAAAATATTATTTTTGCTTATGATACTTAGCTTAAAAAAAAGTTACAAATCATTGATTACTAATAATCTAAACAATAAAGAATATTTTTTTTTAACAAAACTTTTATTAACTAAAAAAAACAAATAAAATGAAAAAATGGAGTTTAATTTTAGTAGCGTTTTTATTTTTAGTAAACGCTTGCGGACCGAGTGTAGAAGGCGAAAGCAAAGCATGGGAAGATAATTTGAAAGCCATGGAAAAAGCAAAAACCGATTATCCGGCTTTTGCTAATGAAATTGATGCCAAAGTAACCCAAGCCAAAGCCCTTTGGGACGCCGCCGCCGGAATAAGCAACGAAGAGGAAAAAGCAAAAAAAATGGCGGAGGCAAACAATCTTTTGGGTGCCGGTTGCTTAGGTAACTTAGTGGATATGAACGACAAACTAAAAGAGGTAGAAGATGCCATAGATAAAGTAGAATCAGCACGCAAGGGCAAAACGGGCGAAGACCGCACCTACGCCGAAGACGCATTGCTTGATGCAAAAAATGCCATTACGGCAGCCAAAGAATCCTTCAACAGCGGCCGCTGCGCCGATGTAGAACGTGCATTTACAAAATTGGGAACGGTTGTAACCGACTTAAACACAGCCGTTACCAAAATAACAGCGTCCGAAACTCAGGCAAAAGACAGTGCTAATGCTAATGCCAAAAAAGAAGTAAAATTTGTTAAATGCGAATACTGCGATACTCAAAATGCAGATACTTTGACAGAATGCAGAAAATGCGGTGCGCCTTTGAAAAAATAAATAGGTATTTTTTATAAAAATAAACAAACTTTCCGAAATGTTTCAGCTTTTTCGGAAAGTTTTTTTATTTTTGTAAAAAAAATTTAAAAATTAAAATTTGAAAACAAAAACCATCTTTTTTTGCAAAGAATGTGGGGCGCAATCGCCCAAATGGCTGGGAAAATGCCCTGCTTGTGGCAATTGGAATACGTATGAAGAAGAAAACGTACAAGTTACGAGCAATAAATCGGCTTTAACCTTGCCAAAAAAAGAAAAAACCAAGCCAAAATTACTTTCTGGCATCAATTTGCAAGAACAAACCCGAATAGACACCGGAAATAATGAATTTAATAGGGTTTTGGGTGGCGGTTTAGTACCCGGAACCATCATTTTGATAGGTGGCGAACCCGGAATCGGCAAATCAACGCTCGCTTTGCAAATAGCTTTGAAGGCAACAAATCTCAAAACCCTTTACATTTCGGGCGAAGAGAGCGAGCAGCAAATTAAATTAAGGGCTTTGCGAATAAACAAAAACAGCGATAACTGCTTGATATTGAATGAAAGTTCGCTCGAAAACATTGTTTTTCATGCCATTGAAATCAAACCCGATTTGTTGGTTATCGACTCCATTCAAACCATGCAAACCGAAAAAGTAGAATCTTCGCCCGGAACGGTTACGCAAATTAGAGAATGTACCAACGAATTGCTCAAATTAGCCAAAACTTACTCTATTCCAACGATTTTAATCGGACACATTACCAAAGACGGCAGCCTTGCCGGTCCAAAACTTTTGGAACACATGGTGGATACGGTTTTGCAATTTGAAGGCGATAGAAACCACATTTACAGGATAATACGAGCTGTAAAAAATCGTTTTGGCTCAACTTCGGAGCTTGGAATTTTTGAAATGCAACAAAGTGGCTTGCGCGAAGTTTCAAATCCGTCTGAATTGTTACTTTCTCATTATGAGGAAGATATAAGTGGAGTAGCCATTTCGGCAAGCATAGAAGGCATCAGACCTTTTTTAATCGAGGTGCAGGCATTGGTAAGTTCGGCAGTTTACGGCACACCGCAGCGTTCCTCTACGGGCTTCGATTTGAGGCGATTAAACATGCTTTTGGCAGTTTTGGAGAAGCGAGCCGGTTTTCGCTTGGCGCAAAAAGATGTTTTTTTAAACATTGCCGGCGGCATCAAAGTCGATGACCCCGCGATTGATTTGGCAGTTATTTGTGCCATTTTGTCCTCTGACCAAGATTTATCGATAGACCGAACGAAATGTTTTGCAGGCGAAGTAGGCTTAACGGGCGAAATTCGTCCGGTTACACGCATTGAACAGCGAATTATCGAAGCCGAAAAATTAGGTTTTACCGAAATATTTATTTCTAAACACAATAAAATTCAATCGCTTCAAAGCAAATTTAAAATAAAAATTTCGTTTGCCTCAAAAGTAGATGAAGTTTTTAAAACTATGTTTGGTTAAAAAGAAAAATGGGCTAAATCATTAGCAACTTTCTCAAAATGAGAAAAATACTGCCCTACATGAAAGCCATCAACCAAAGAATGGTGTGCCTCAAGAGCAACGGGCATCAAAAGTTTTTCGTTTTGCCAAAAATATTTTCCAAAAGCCATGCGTGGAATGGAATCGCTTGTACCATAATTTGTTGCATGTTGCAAAGCGGTAAATGAAACCCACGGCACAACGGTATAATGAATTTCGTCGGTTCGATTGCCATCGCGAGCTGCCATGTCTTTTTTATTTTTATAAATTTCAATTTGTTTTACTCCATTTTCATAAAATAGCTTAAAACTTTCAAAATATTCAAAATAAATAAACCCAAAAGTGTTATCGTTGTACAAATAAGTAGAACCGGCATCAATTTTATCGTGTATAACTACTTCATTATCAATAATTCTATATTTAAAATTT
>DYNA01000032.1 GCA_020721325.1 Paludibacter propionicigenes | reverse complement strand
TAATTTCCTTATTGTTAAAGTTTTATTTTATCATACTTTTTGAATCACCACCTAATAACGATGTATTTAATTTGTTAAATTGTTAATTATCAATTATTTAAAATCCTCTTCCGCCGGTTAATAAGCTATAAAATTTGGGCAAAATGGCTCGCAAAATGCTTCCAATTACGATGCTTAATGCAATTATAAACATCGGTAATGTGAAAAATGCAAAGGCGTGTGTAAATTGGCCTAAATTAAAAACTCTCATGTAACTATCTATAATTAAAGTAATTAACGGCGCATGAATGGCATAAATAATAAATGAAAATGCCGAAAGCCATACAAACCAAGTTTTGTTCATAAACCACCGAACTATTTTATCACTTGCAAACCAACAGGCAATTAATCCAGTAAAAATAACCGTTTTATGCAAAATTAAAAGGGTAAAAACAGTAAATTTATTCAAAAACATTTCTCCAAAGAAAGCCAAATAGGTTTTTATTATTGCTGTAAGCAAAAAAATGATTATCCAGTAATTTAATGATATTTTACCTGAATACTTTTCGATGTTGAAATTTGTTTTTTGAAAATAAACACCTAAAGAAAAAAACAACAAACCTTCGCCCTCAAAAAAAAGAAAACCAAAAGTAGAAATCCAAAGAAAAAATGCAAAAGAGAAAAAGAAAATACGGGCTTTTTTATTTTCCACACACCAGCGAATAAAAGGATAAATTAAATTGTAAAAAAACAAAACCCTAATAAACCAAAGCTGAAAGGGAACTGGAACAATGAAAAGCCTTGCAAGTGTTTCATACCAACGATAATCGGAAAAATAAAATCGGGTATCGTCTAATCGCATCAAACCGCTTTTAAGTACCATTTCTTTGCCCGCAGGAGAAAGTTCAAAAGCAAAAATCAGCAACAAACCAAATGCACTCCACAATAAATAAGGCAACAGCAAAGTGCGACTACGTTTGCCAATTCGTTGATTATTAGGCTTGTAATCGTGTAAAGCATACAGATAACCCGAAATAATAAAAAGCATAGGTATTCGGAAACGAAACAATCCATTTGCCAAAAAATATTCAATAAAACCGGTCATTGTAAATGGCTCGTTTGTGATAGTCCAAGGTTGCAAATAGCGTAATTCCATGTTGTAACCATGCACAAAAACAAGTAAAATCATGGATACAAACGACCAGAATTTGAATTTCGCACTTACTTGGGCTGAAAGAATATTCATAAATAAAACCGTTTTTTTTTATCAAACAAAAAAACGCTTCCGAACTTAATTTTGAAAAATTAAAGAAGCGTTTTTTATTTTTCTAAAATTAAATAAGCTGGTAAACTTTAAAAATAATTTATGTTATTTTCAAAGAATACAAACTTATTATTTTAAAAATCATATAATTAATTCAAATTCATGCTTTTAGCTACAATATTTACCTTCTCAACCAAATCTTTCATTTCAGTTTCGTAAGTTTGTTTGTTTTTGAGTTTTTCTTTTACACCAAAATAAAACTTAATTTTTGGCTCTGTACCCGATGGGCGAATGGAAATTTTTGTACCATCGGCTAAGAAAAATTGCAAAACATTTGATTTTGGGAGTTCAATGACTTTTTCTTTGCCGGTAAGCAAATCTTTTTCTACACTAAACTCATAATCTTTTATCATAATTACTTGCGAACCATTTATTTCTTTAGGAGGAGCAGTGCGATATTGGTGCATCATGGCACTGATTTCTTCGGCACCCGCTTTTCCTTTTTTTGTAATATTCACAAGTCCCTCATAATAAAGATGATACTGTGAGTAAATATCAATCAACAATTCGTAAAGTGTTTTGCCATTGTGTTTTGCCCAAGCGGCAGTTTCGGCTATCAAAGCACATGCCATTATGGCATCTTTGTCGCGAACAAATTCTCCGGCAAGAAAACCGTAGCTTTCTTCGCCTCCGCCAATGTAATTTTCTTTGCCGTGTTTTTTTTCTATTATGTCGGCTATGTATTTAAAACCTGTCAATACATCGTGATATGCAACTCCATAATTTTGAGCTATTTCAACTAACAATTCGGTTGTTACTATGGTTTTGACAATGTATTCTTTGCCCAAAAGTTTTCCGTTTTCTTTCCATTTAGTTATCAAATAATAAATTAAAAGAGTAGCCGTTTGATTTCCGTTGAGCAAAACCAATTGATTGCTGTGGTTTCTTACAGCAATTCCAACGCGGTCGGAGTCGGGGTCGGTAGCCATAACAAGGTCAGCACCAATCTCATCGGCTTTCGCCAAAGCCATTTTTAAGGCTTCTGCATTTTCAGGATTGGGCGAAACAACGGTTGGAAAATTACCGTCCACCACGTCTTGTTCTTTAACCGTTGTAACATTCTCAAAGCCAAAGGCTTTCAATGCCATAGGCGTCAATTTTACACCTGTTCCGTGAATGGGCGTGTAAACAATTTTTAAATCTTTGTTTGCAGCAATGGCTTCGGGCGAAAGCGACAATTTTTTCAATTCATTTACATAAATCTCATCAATTTCATGCCCAATGATTTCAATATTTTCTTTCGGTCCGTCAAATTTAACTTGAGCAATTGAAGTAATTTTTTCCACTTCCGCAATTACGTTGGTGTCGTGAGGTTCAATCATTTGCGCTCCATCGCTCCAGTAAGCCTTGTAACCGTTGTATTCTTTGGGGTTGTGCGAAGCTGTCAGCACAATTCCGCTTTGGCAATTGAAATGCCTAATGGCAAAAGAAAGCTCAGGAGTAGGGCGCAAATCGTCAAAAAGATACACTTTAAATCCGTTTGCCGAAAAAATTCCGGCTGCCGTTTGTGCAAAAAGTTCTCCGTTATTTCTACAATCGCGGGCTATCACCACTTTGATTTGTTTTTCGTTGGGAAAGTTCTTAATCAGATAGTTACATAAACCTTGAGTAGCCATTCCTACGGTGTAAATGTTCATTCGGTTAGTGCCAACGCCCATAATTCCGCGCAAACCACCCGTTCCAAATTCTAAGGTTCTGTAAAAAGATTCGATTAACTCATCTGGTTCATTATCAATTAAATGCTGCACTTGCTTACGCGTAGATTCGTCAAATTCGGGGGCGAGCCACTTTTGTGCTTTTTCCATTACCTCTTGTAAAAGTATCGTTTTATCGCTCATAGTTGTATTTTTTTATAATAATTTTTTATTTTGTAATACCGGTTTTTTTATAAAAAATGAAATCGGATTGTTCATTTTTATTTTTAGCAAATATAATTTATTTTAAGGTAAAAAAAATTTTTTTTATAATTTTTTTTATCTTTTTTTAATAAAAAAGTGTTTTTGTAAAAAGATGGGATAATTTGGCAATTTATTGATTTAAGCGTTGTATTTTGCTTTCAAATTGCAGTTTATCAATGATTTTCAAATTGAAAAAAACGAAAATGTATTATTTTATTATAGCATCAAAAATATCTTCTATGCTATTTTTTTTGAATTTTTGGTACAAATTGTCGTGAAATTTGCGGAGTTTAACAAGAGTTGTAAGTAATTGTTCTTTCTCATTATCAGAGAGTCCGGCAGTTAAAATTTGAGAAACTTTATCAACTTCGTGCAAAATTTCAATAATTAATTCGCGTCCTTCTTCGGTGAGTTGTACTTTTTTGCTTCTGCCGTCTTTTTCATTTTTATAATCTTGCAAAAGCCCAAATTTGTTGAGTCTTTTAATCACTTCAGTACCCGAAGTAATTTCAGTAACATGCTTATTTATGAGTTCCGATTTGGATAAATTTTTTTCTACTAATAAAGTTCCCAAAAAAGCTATGTCGTTAATAGTCTTTAAATTAGTACCCTCTAAAGCCTTTTTCGTATAAAGATTTGAATACTTAAATAAATATCGTAATTGATTACTAATGATAATATCTTTACTTAAATCGGGTAAATTTTCCATTATTTCAGGCAAAATTCCACCTTTCTGTTTTTTTTCAGTTTCCGAAATACTGCCATTTAGTTTTTTATTTAACCACACGTTAAAGTCGTTAATATCAGCATTTTGATGCTGTTTTTCAAATTCATCAATATATGGAATGATTTTATTTAAGAGTTCAAATTTTCCCATTTTGTATTTATAAGAATTACTTTATTTACTTATAAAAAAATATAATAAAAATCAATTACATTGAAACCGCTAATCATCAACATAATTCGTTTGCAAATTTATTACATTTTCGTATTAAATAAATATTTTTTGAAAAAAAAATTGTACGTAATTGTAGTAAACAAGAAAAAAGTAAAATAAAATATTGAATTTAAGAATGTTAGAAAATAGAATTTATATTTTTTTTGAAAAAAGGAATATAAAATAAAAAAAATATTTATCTTTGTAAAAAATAATTAAAAAAAATGACAGAAAACTTTAAGAAAATTTTAAAGAAAATCAATCGAAATGCCGATGGTGATACGATGATTCAATTATACAAGCGTGGTGTAAAATATAGGAGAAATTATGGTGTAAAAGTTCCGATAATAAAAAAAATAGCAAAAGATTTTACACCCGATACCGAATTAGCATTGGAGTTGTGGGAAAGTAATATTCGGGAAATGAGAATTTTAGCCGGTTTTTTACAACCTGTAGAGCAACTTACGCTGAGCCAAATGGAAAAGTGGGCATTGGATTTTAACAACATTGAAATTGTAGAACAAACATGTATCAATTTATTTTCTAAAAGTAATTTCGCTATAATAGCTTGTTATAATTGGTTTGAAAATGAGCAAGAATATATAAAAACTTCGGCATTTTTGCTTAGCTCATTATTGATAAAAAATTTAACCGCAAAGGAACGTACAGAATTGGAAGAAAAAATCCTTCAACTAAGCGTAACAAATTCTAATTCAGATAGTTTACATGTAAAAAATGCTTTATCGCGAGCATTAGTAGAAATAGCAAAAGTTGATATGCAAAACAATCAAAAAATCAAAGATATTTTAAACCTGATTAAACTTCAAAATACGGATAATACGAATTTTATAATAGAAAATACCGAATTTCAAATTGATTTTTTCGGTGAAAATTTAAAATCTATATAACGTTTTTTTTTATTCAAATTACAATTACTTCGCGTTCGAGCGACACACCAAATTGATTATAAACTGATTGTATAATTTTCTGTGAAAAATCAAAAATTTCTTTTCCACTTGCTTTACCCAAATTGCAAATAACAAGAGCTTGTTTTGGGTAAACAACCACATTTTTAGTGCGTTGCTGCTTCCAACCACATTGCTCAATGAGCCAACCGGCAGCCAATTTCATTTTTCCTTCAGCTAATTTATACGCAATTAAATTGGGATAATCATATAAAATTTCTTGGTATTTTTCAAATTCTACGACCGGATTTTTAAAAAAACTTCCGGCATTTCCTATTTTTTTATAATCCGGTAATTTATTTTCTCGTATTTCAATAATGGCTTTTCGTATATCAATAAGCGTCAAATTATTTATATTCTGCAATTTGCTTTGTAAGTCTGCATAATTTAGATAAAACTGAAAATTTGATTTTCTCAATTTAAAAGTAACATTAGTAACTAAAAAATTCTGATTTTTTTTAAACAAACTATCTCGGTAAGTAAAATTACAATCAATATTTTTAAAAATAAGTTTTTTGGTAGTTTTTAAATCAATTACTTCTACTTTTTCAATAAAGTCTTTTGCTTCAACTCCATACGCACCAATATTTTGAACGGCACTCGCACCTACGGTTCCGGGTATAAGCGACAGATTTTCAATACCTTGAAGGTTATTTTGCACGGCAAATTCAACAAAATTATCCCAAACTACACCACTTCCCGCACGAATAAATACAAATTCGTCAGACTCTTTTTCTATTTCAATGGACTGTAATAAAGAATGAAAAATAATTCCATGAAAATCTTTGGTAAACAGAATATTAGAACCTGCTCCTATAATTAAATAGTCGCATTGAGATTTCCAAATTTCGGAAGAATTTAAGAAAAATAATAACTCTTCTTCGGTTGAAAAAGATATAAAATAATCAGTTTTTGCATCAATTCCAAAAGTATTGTGCGTTTTTAAAGAAAAATCGGATTGTATATTTATCATCTAAATGTCTTATATTCAACTAATTAACTTTATTTCCATTGGCATCGAAATAATGAGTTTGCATACTTTTATGGCTTGCCGAAAACGAGAATTTTTCCATTTGTGTTTTTGTAATTGCTTGATATTCAAAATTTAATTTTATTTGTCCATTCATCGAAACAACTCCCCACATTCCATTTTTTTTAACAGCTAACAAATTGGAATTAAGTTCTTTAAAGTCTTCTTCATAAGCCATTTGAATAGCCGTTAATTTACCATCTTTATTGTAAGCACCCCATTTTTTTGTATCAACATCTTGCACCCAAAAGTATTCAAAATTATCAATCCAAAGAATTTTTTGATAATTACATGCTAAAATTTCACCTTTTTCTTTTGAAAAAATACCTTTTTTTCCGTTGGCTGCTACAACGTAATAACCACTGCCCCAGAAACTTCTAAATTCCATCGATTGGTAAGTTGAAGTAAGAATAAATTCATTATTAAAAAATACAATCGACTTATTTTCAAAATTTTCGGCTTTCCAAGCATACTTTTTTAAACTCTTGCTAAATACCGAAAAACTTTTATATTTAAAATCCATTTCCTTTGGATTTTGCGCGTGGATTAGTGCAAATTTACCATCTTTTTGAGCTAATAATACTGTCCCTTCTTTGAGCCATTCTATTTTATTACACGAGCTTAAAATTGTATCACAATTTTCATTCAAAATACCATAATTTTTATTATTTTCTTTTATGAAAATTGCCAAACCATTTTTAAAATCCGCTTCACAATTTTTTGGAACATCTACTGCCTTAATTTTTGTTTTATCGTTTTCAATATTTTCAGAAGTTTCAATTTCATTATGTTGTTTTACTTCCTCTATTTTATTATTATTTTGACCAAAAAATATAAATAATACAATAAATATTAAAATTAAAATACCTGAAAATATAAAAATATTTTTATTCGATTTTTTATTTTCTAAAACTGTTTTTTGTTCATTTTTTTGAACATCTATTTTTGGAAGTTCCTGTTCATTGAGGTTGTTTTCTAATTGTTTATTGTTCGTTTTAAGCTCATTTTTAGCTGTTTCTGCAATAACACTCTTTTCAATTATTTGTGTTTTTTCAACTATTTGTGTTTTTTCATTCTTTTGTTTTTCCTCGTTTAGTTCCCTATTTACAATATTCTGTTTCGATTTGTCTAATAAAATATTATCACTATTTGAATTGATGGAAATTGTTTTTTCCAATTGTAAAGCTTCTGCAAATTCTGAACAAGATTGGAAACGTTTATCTGCTTGTTTTTCAGTTGCTTTGTCCACAATAGCTTGAATTTTTTCACTTACAAACGGATAAATATTTTTAATTCGTTCTAAAGGTTCTTGGATAATTTTATCTTCTATTTGACGGCGTGTAAGTTCCAGATTATAAGGCTCTTTGCCTGAAATAAAATGGTGAAGACAAACGCCCAAAGAATAAATATCGCTGGTATTTTCAAGTTTGGTTGTTAAGATTTGTTCCGGACTCATATAAGGCAGGGTACCCATACCTTGTCCCATTTTAGTCAGTTGATGGTTTTCCGTTTCCGACATCATTTTTGCAATTCCAAAATCTAATATTTTAATATCATCTTTTTGAGTCAAAATGAAATTTGAAGGTTTTAAATCGCGGTGAATAATTCCTGCTTTATGCGCTGTATCAACAGCTTCCAAAATTTGTAGCATATACTTAATGGCACGCGATTCGGGTATGGGACCTGAAATTTTCTTTATAAAGTCGTCTAAAGGTGTGCCTTCCACATATTCCATTATTAAATATGGAACTCCATTAAGTTGGTTATAATCAATAAGTTCTACTATATATTTACTTTTCAATTTATTTAAAGTACGTGCCTCAATATCGAAACGCGCTAAAAATTCTTTGTGCTTACTTAAATTGACATTCAGCATTTTTATAGCCACTTTTTTATCTAAAAGTATGTGCTTAGCTAAATAAACATCGCCCATTCCGCCTTCGCCTATTTTGCTTTCAATTGTGTAATTTTGAATGGTTTGCCCTATCATTGAAAAAAATTAGGTAAATTAATAAAAAGTTTCTTTTGATTTATTTTCCTTAACAAAACAAATCTGAAAAATACATTTTTCAGATTTGTTTTGTTAGGATTTATCAATATTTTATATCGAAAACAAATCATTTCCAATTTTTCGACCTTTTTCATCGTAAATCAGAACTTCATAACTGCCTTTTTCGATTTTATTATTTCCAATTTGCCAATTCGTGCAGGTTCTAATCAATTCTCCCTGATAATTTACTGTCGTTTTTATGGTATAACCAATTTGTTTTCCAGCATCTGACGTAAAAAGATTTGACGAGGAATTGGTCAAAACAGAACCTCCTTTAATTAAACAAACATAAATATTGTGATTTCCAACATCGGCAAATTTATTTTTTTCCAATGTAAAACAAATCTCTACCGACCCGATGGTGTTATAAAGTTTTATCTTATTATCTGTTATATCGTTTCCTTTTTTATTATATATTTTATTCGTTATTCTATTAACTTTCAACACTTTAACTTCTTTTGTTAAGTTTTGATTTTCATTTTTTAGATTTCCCAAAGTATCCGTCATTTTTATGTTTACATCAGTAATTGTTTCAATTTCCACTTTCAAACCTTTTACTTCTTTTTGCAATTCGGTTATTTGTCGCTGTAAATCAGCAATTTCGCGTTCTTTTGTTTCAATGTTTTGTGCCAAAACACTCACTACCAAAGCCGGATTATCGCCAATGTTTCCTTTACCGACTTTTTCTTCCAAAATTTTTGTAAGTTCCTTATTTTCACCTAAAATACGCTGCATTTCTTTAACGTAATTGTTCATGGCTTTGTTATCGGAAGCACTCGCACGCCCCGAAGAACGCATTTTTGTTGATAACATCTCAATTGAGTCGCGAAACATTTTAAGCGAATCGTCTTTGGTTTTATACGTTTGAAGCTGTTGGTCGTATTCGTTCATGGCTAAAGTCGTAAGCTCTGTTTGTTGCTCATATTCAGTTATTTTGTTCTTTAAAAGAGCAACCTCTTCTTCACAATTGCCCGAACAAGCATAAAGACCAACTAAAATAATTAAAAAAGATAAAATTCTCATTTTCATAATCTTACTGTATTAATTGCATTAATTTCCATTCATTATTTGTTGAAGTAAATTCTATTTTTCCGATAGAATTTTTATTTATTTTTGCTGTATTTAGCAGTTTAATTATTTCTTTTTCAGCATCTTCTGCATCTTTTAATAAAAAAGTAATTTCATTGGTTTGGGTATTTATTCGAGCTTGCTTGTTTGTTAATTTTTGCTCGGCTTTTAAGAAAAAATCGTAATAAACCGTCCAATCCGGCTCTACTTTATTAATTTTCAATCGAATAGAAACTTCCGTTCCTTCCCATTCCATTTTTCCAATGTATTGAGTTTCAAAATTTGTATTTTCATAATCAATTTTTTCTGATTCTGAAAAAAACATCATTTTGATACCAAAAAAAATTAAAATCGAAACCAGTACTGCACCTACTAAAATACCTATTTTTTTATTTTTATTTTTTGATTTCAAATTAAAGTTTTCAGTTATTACAATATCCGATGCAATCGGTTTTTCTGTCGTTTGATTAGAATTTTCATTTTTTGAATTTTCATTTTTTGAAAATTTTGCGAAAATATTTTTTTCAATTTCCAAAACAACCGATTCGTCTAAATTCAATTCTACCTGTTTTCTTTTTAAAAGTTCTCGCTCTGATTCGGAAATTATTTTATCTTCATAAAAAACTTCAAATAATTTTGAATATTCTTTCGTGGATTCTTCTATGGATTTTTTATTTGCTAATTCATTGTTTATCAATTCTTTATTGGGTAACAAATTGTGAACTTCCGATATAAATTCTTCGCATGTCTGAAACCTATCGTCTTTATTTTTGGCGGTAGCCTTATCAATTAAATGCTGAGTGCCATCGGAAATATGCGGGTAAATTAAATTAGCTTTCGGCAACGGCTCGAAAACTATTTTATTGGAAAGTTCCCATTCCGTAAAGGTATTTTCATAAGGTTCTTTTCCCGTAAGCATCTGAAAAAGAGTAACTCCGAGTGAATAAATGTCGCTTCGTGTATCAATCAATTTGCCCTGAATTTGTTCGGGACTCATGTAAGGAACAGTTCCTAACTTTTGTCCTTCGCGTGTCATGTTCATGTTGTTGTCTGACAAGATTTTAGCAATTCCAAAGTCGAGAATTTTAATTTTGCCTTCGGGCGTAAGCATAAAATTGGAAGGCTTAATATCGCGATGTACCACCGTTTTTTTGTGTGCATAATTGATGCCTTCGAGCATTTGCAAAAGCAATTCCAACGCCCGTTCTTCCGGTATCGGACCCGAAATATTTTTTATATAATCATCAAGAGGCACGCCCTCGATGTATTCGAGTAGCAAAAACGGGCGATTTTCAAATTTTCCATAATCAAGCAACTGTACAATGGAATCGTGCTTTAAGTCATCAAGCGTAAGAGCTTCATTTTTAAAACGTTCCAATACTTTTGGATTTTCTGAAAAATTAAAATGCAATAATTTTAGGGCTGCTATTCGTTTCAAAACCGTGTGTGTGGCTTTGTAAACGCTTCCCATGCCGCCTTGTCCCAAAAGACTTTCTACTTTATAATTGTTTATTTCTTTTCCTATCATAATTTTTTAATCTATTTTTTGCAAAATAATTATTTTTTTACTACAATGCAACCCGAAATTAAATCGTGTAATGCCTGTTTTTTTTCTGTCCACAATGGCATCAAATAACCGATAAATAAAATTAAAACCGATAAAATACGAGCAAAAAATCGACCGGAAGCTTGAAAAAATGATATTCTATTATTATTTTCATTCACCACAAACAATCCTACCGCTTGTTTTCCAAAAGTTGCTCCGGCTTTGCTGCTTTCCAAAATTGCAAAATAAAACCACGAAATTACTATATATAACACATTCAAAATCAGTAAATCTTCATAATCATACATTCCGTTTAGGCTAACATAAACAAAACTGATTAAAACTTCCAAAACACTCAAAATAATGGCATCAATAAGAAAAGCTCCCAAACGCTGACCAAACGTGGCATACAATGGTTTAAAAACCAAATCGCCCATGGTATCGACCGTATAATTGTGAATGGTTTTGTTGTTTTGGCTATCGTTTTGATTTTTAAGCTCTTGCTCTTTTTTGTTCTTATTTACATTAAAAATGGCTTCATTAATCAAAGGCTCTATATATTTCTCATAATCAATGTTATGCGTTTGGCAATACGATTTTAAAGCAATTTGCTCTTTCTCAGTATAAACTCCATCTTCGGCAAAAGCTTTTACCATTTCAAAAAGTTCGTTGGGCAAAGTAGGTTCTAAATTACCGGAATTTTTATTTAAAACCTCTTCATCAGGTTTAGTAGCGTAAATATCTGGTTGTGAAACCGTTTTGGAAGGCGTTTTGAAAAATTCATTCCATTTTAAAAGCGTGTTCCCAATTTTCACAACATCGGATTTTTCCAATTTATATTCGGTTCCGGGAGGTATTTTTTGCCCATTTACGTAAGTTCCGGTGGTAGAATCGATGTCAATAATGCGATAATCGAAATCAGAATATTTCACAAATTGCAAATGCTGTCGCGAAATAAACGGGTCTTCATAAAAAAAATCGCATTCGGGCGAGCGTCCTATAATTTTTATTTCCATTTTTTATTTTTCTTTATAAAAAAATATTATAAAATAGTAGAAAGATAATATTCAAACTCTTCGCAAGTTTGATAGCGTTTTTTCAAATCTTTTTCAGTTGCTGCGTCTATAATAGGCTGCAATTTCGGATTTGCAAAAGGGTATAAGTCTTTGATTCTCGGCAGTTTTTCGTTTTTTATTTTATAAAAAATTTCTTTTATCGAACCCCCTTTGTAAGGCAACTGTCCGGTAACCATGTGATGTAAAGTTACGCCCAAAGAATAGATATCGCTTTGTCTTCCAATGTTTTTCATATCAATTTGCTCAGGACTCATGTACATGGGCGTACCCATGCGGCGTTTGGCACTTTCTATTTTTTCGTCCTTTGACGACGAAATGCCAAAATCCAACACTTTTACGTGCATATCTCTGGTTATCATTATGTTGCTGGGTTTTATATCGAGATGAGTAACATTGTTGTGATGTGCATAAGCCACTCCGCGAAGCACTTGCGAAAAAATTCGCACCAAATTTTCGTCGGCTATCGGACCCGATTTGGTTTGAATGTACTCTTCCAAGTTGATGCCGTCAATAAATTCCATAACAATGTAATCCGTTTCGGGCGTTACAATGTAATCGGTCAAATTGGCAATGTTTTCATGCTCCAAATACAGATACAAATTTGCCTCTTGCTTAAATTTTTCACGAATGATTTTATCTTCGTAACGTGTTTTAAACAAGGCTTTTATGGCAACATTTTTTTTCGCCCAACGGTCGTAAGCCAAAAATACTTTGGCTGTTCCACCGCTTCCGAGTTCGCGTTTTATTTCTAAATTTTCTTTTATAATCGGATACATTTTCCTTATTTTTGATTGTGTAAATAAAAAAATTTACTGGTATTAATCTAACTCCGCTTTGGCTTTAATCATTGCTTCTTTTGCTGCTTTTTCAGCTTTTTGGGCATCTTTATATTTATTGCTTGACAAGGTTATTTCCGTGTCAAGACGTTTTATTTTTTCTTTGTCTTTTTTACCTAATTTTTCTATTTGAAGTTCTTCTGTAACTTTTACATATTCCGCATGTGCGTCCTTTGTAGCTTTTTGAGCCTCTTCATATTTAATTTTTGCATCTTCATAAGCTTTTAATGCGGCAGCCTTTTTTTGTTCGGGCGTAAGTTCGGTGGTAGTTTCTGTTTTTGGTTTTTCTGTATTCGGGTCATTTACAGTAGTTTCGTTGGTATTTTCTTCTGTTGGGGCAACCTCATTTTTCGAGTTTTCCTTTTTCGGGTCTTCTTTGGGTTTAATAATTCTGCTTGTACCGCCCGTTGTTGCTACGCATTTGTTGTATTTTGAACAATTTCCGTTGTTATCATAGCCCTTTTTTTCGAGTGAATAATCCATGTATTTTTTTGGATTGTGTTCTTTTTTACTTGAAAAATGAAGCGGTATAATGTAAGTTGTATTTGCCTTTAAATTAATATCTTTTGTAAAACTTGATGCCGGATTTGATTCAATAATGTAGCATTTGCAAACGCCGTATTCTTCATACAAAGCTTTCCAACCAACACCCTCAGGAACAACTACCGATTTGTTTAATTCGTTTTCTTCTGAATTTAAAGGAATAACAGGCGCATCTGGGTCTTCTGTAAATTCAAGACTTGCGAATTTATTTTTATAAAGCCAAATTTCAAATTTTGCTTTTACTTTTCTCTGTTCAATATCCAATCGTGCTGCATCTTTTGCTTCATCAAGTGTTTCAAAATAACCTAACTTCATTTTTGAGTTTTGTTCAATTATTAAAACTTCATAAGGTTTTTTATCGAAAACTCCTGCAAAAAATAAAACCACCACCAGCACCACTACTGCTAAAATTCCTACAACGATAGTAAAAAGTTTTTTCTTATTTTTTTCGTTCTCGTTGGTAGGTGGCATGTCGTTTTGTTCATTATTTTTTGTAAATTCCGGCTCTTTTTTTTTAGAAAATTTATCAACTTGTTTATTTTCAACTTCCGGTTTTTCGGAAAAATCGTTTCCCGAAAGGGTATTAACCAATTTTATATCGGGATTGGTTTTTGGAATGGTTATTCTTTTGGGCGATTTTGAAACAAATCGCGAATTTCGATGCGGGCTGTTGGTTATTTCAATCAGCGTAAGCGTAATGTTGTCTTTTCCGCCTGCCATTTTGGCAAGGTTAATTAATTCTTCGCCTTTTTGAGTTACCGTTTCGGGTTTGTTCAAAACAGATTCCATCGTTAAATCGTTCACCATGCCGTTCAAACCGTCGCTGCACATCAAAAACATGTCGCCATTTTTTGCCAAAATAGCACTATCAAAAACTTCAACCGTTACCTGTTTATCAATTCCTAAGGCTCGCATCAATTCATTTTTTCGCGGGTGATGTTCGGCATCGTCATCGCTTATAGTTCCCTTATCTACAAGGGTTTGCACAAACGAATGGTCTTTTGTAATTCGGTGCAATTCGCCGTTGGAATGAATGTAAATTCGACTGTCGCCCACGTGAGCAATAAAAATTTTGTCGTTTTTTACAACCAACAAAACCACCGTTGTTCCCATACCTCTGAGGCTGCGGTCTTCTACGGCGCGTTGGTATATATTACTGTTAGCCAATTCAATAGCTTCATTCATGCCCACATAAATGTTTGGAACATTTCGAGTGATAAAATATTCGATAATGGTTTCAACAGCTATTTTTGACGCCAATTCGCCGGCTACGTGTCCGCCCATTCCATCGCAAACCACAAAAATATGACCATTTTCGGTGTTCGTATATCCTTGATTGTCTTCGTTTTTAGGTCGCACATTGCCCACATCGGATAGGCTGCAAACGTCTTTTTGTATATTGAAAATATTTTGTGCCATTTTTATATTTTTTTATTATAAAATTTTAAAAAATTACCAAATAAACATCATTTGCGCTTTTCCTGCTTGAATAATGTCGTTGTGTTTGAGTTTATGCCTTTTTACAGGTGTTCCATTGATTTTTGTACCATTGGTGCTGCCCAAATCTTGTAAAAAATATTCACCTGCAACGTATTGAATTTCAAAATGTTTGCCCGAAACCGTAGGTTCTTGCATAAAATACTCGTTCAGATTTTTTTCTCTACCAAAAGAAATAACGGGTTTATTTATTACAAAATCTTTGTTCAAACCGTGCGAAACCACTTTGAGCGAAGGCAAACCGCCTCTATTTCGTTTCATTTCGTCCAAAAGTTTGGCATTTCGCTCGTGTTCTTGCATTTGTTGCATTTCCATTTGTCTGCGGCGTTGTTCTGCCAATTTGTCAGACTCCATTTGTTGTTGAATACGCAACTGTTGTTCACGCTGTTCGCGTTGGTCGCGTTCAAGTCGCTCATTTTCAAGACGCATAGCTTCTTCGCGTTTCAATTGCTCTTCTTTATCTTTTTGGCGTTGAATTTCAATTTGCTTTAATTTTTCGGTTTGTTCGGCTTCTTTTTGGGCTTGCATTCTTTGTTCTTGTTCTTTTTTCTTTTTTGAAAAAACAAAAAGACCAATTCCAATACCCAAAAGTGCAACAAATCCCAATACAACTAATACCAAATTATTTTTCACAAAACAAACCAAATCGCAAGACGGTGCTTGTAGTTTTTCTTCAACGGTTTGTCCATCTACTTTAATCACTAAATTGTGAATTTTACCGTCTTGTTTAGCGTTGGAAGTATAAGTAAACGTGTAATTGTAGCCATAATGCCTTTTTAAAGCATTTTTCATAAATTCGGTTACTTGTTCGGCGGCTTTTTCTTTATCGTCTCGTTTTTTATCGGATAAGAAGAAAAGACCGAAAGACTTTTCAGCATAATCGTTGTCGGTTCTGTTGTCGTAAATGTTGTAATACACCGAATAAATTGGTATTCTGTACTCACGCGAGGTAGCAATTAAGCCTTCTTGTGTAACAGCATTGTTGTCTCTTAAATTAAAACCGGCAGAAAGTTCGAGTATAAAAGCATTTTTATTGGGAAATTTTTCATGCAAATTATTCAATCCATCGTCAATGGCATCGTACAATTCGGAACTTTTTTTGTTGCTGTGTTCGTCGTAAATCGTTCGGAAAGTTTTTACTGCATTTACCAATAAATCAACATCATCTGAATAATTATCGAGTAAAAATCGTAAAGACGTTTTTTCTCCTCTATTTCTATCGAAAACAGCAATATTCACTTTATCGCCTTTATTTACGAATTTTGGAATGGCTGTTTCCAAAACATACCTAAAATAATCTCTTTGGTTAATATGAGAAGTCATGTCCTCAAAAAGAATCAAAATATGTTTGGTTTTGTCCAAAATCGGAGCATTGGAACGCTCAACGGTAAATTCCATACTCTTCTCATCTTCAAAGAGTTGAAAGTCGCCGGTAGCTTTTTCTTCGGGTTTAAACAAGTTGAGAGTAAATTTAACTTTCGGAAATTCTTCCAACTCGGTTTTACTTACTTTTCCAATTTGCTGGGCAAAGACAAAAGGAGAAATGAAAATAAAAAAAACAGTAATTTTTATGTATTTCATATTTTATTTTTTTATAAGAAAAAGAAAAAAAGAATAAAATTATAATGCAGACCTGAATTTAAAAAAGGTTGCACCTACCTTGATAATATCGCCATCGGTTAATGCAATCACTTCATCTTCAATATCTTCGTTGTTTAAAAACGTTCCGTTGGTAGAAAATTCATCTTTCAATCTAAATTTATTACTTCTAAATAAAATGGTTGCATGACGCGAAGATACCAATTTATCGCCCATAACGGTTATCTCGTTGTCGGGAGCTGAACCGATTACATTTTTTCCTTCGTAAAGTCGAAAATCGATTCCGAGCGGGTCGATGGTGTACGAAACCAGCCAGCCAACGAGTTTCCGTTGCGCTCTGGGTGCGTTGTCGCGGAGTTTGTCTTGATTTCCATCGGGCAAATCGTCGTCATCGTCAATGCCTATGTAGGTTTTGTTCCAATCTTGCTCTTTGTTTTCGTTTACAATCGCAGTTTTTTTAACGTCTTTTGTAAAAACATCGGTTTCGTTTGCGTTGTCGAAAAGCTGTGTTTTGTTGTGGTTATTCTCCGGTTTGTCAAACATATCCGTTTTGGAAGGGTCGGCATTTTTCGTATTAAAATGCTCGGTTTTATCGCCCTGATTTCCATCGAATTGCTTGGTTTTTACCGTTTCATTCGGGTTGTTATTTTGTCCTTCGGGTTGTGGACAGTATGGACAATGGCTGTGCGTAGCCGGATTGTAAAAGTGTCCGTTTTTACATTTTTCCATAATTTTTTACTTTTTATATGTTGTTTTTTTTAATTGTTAAATTTTAAAAATTGTAAATAAGAAAATAGTAAAATAATTGCTCTTTTTAAAAAAAAATAACTAAATTTGGCTATTTAAAATTTTCATTATCGAATTTTTAACACTGAAACCATTTTACAATTTAAAATTAAATGGTATCTTTTCTTTTCAAAAATACATAAATTGAAATTAATAACAAAATATCGATGATGCTAATTGCTAAAATATTCTTATTCAATGAATTAAAAGCGTTAATAAGTTTACTATTTTCATAAAATTTTAAATTTTTGAGCGGGTCGGCACCTTTAAATTCACTTTCACCGGTTTTTTTGTGTGGCACAGTGTCTTTGTCGGTGTTTTCATCTTTTCCATCTTCTTTAATGACCAACGTATCTGAATAAACTATCATTTTCGGCACCGAATTACTTACACTTTTTATTGTAGTATTTACCAGAAGAGTGTCTTTAAATTTTGGAATTTTTATTACTTTATTTTTCAATTTGACCATTCCACCCGGATAAATCGTATCTATAACAGGAATTGTATCAATATCTTCGCCTATTTTGATAACCAAAACCACAGTATCCGTTTTTCTATAATCGTTATAATCGCTTTGTATTCGGGCTAAACCTTCCGTTCCCCAGCGTCCAAACATGGTATAACTGAAAACTTCTTTGTCTTTTCGGTCAATATCGGCAATTACACCGGAAAATATAATTTGTGGAATTAAAATTATGGGTATAAAAGTCATCACTTTTTCTGCATTATCGAAAACCACCGACAGCAGCAAACCCATTAAAGTAGCCGAAAACGACAAAAAGAACAAAAATAACGTGGCTTGCGGAATATTTACCATATCAATCGTACTGGAACTATTGATAAATAAACCGACAATTTGAACAAAAATAGTTACTTGCACCAAAGCAATAATGGAAAGCACAATAATCTTTGAAAGCATGTACGTTGTGATGTTCAAATTGAACATACGTTCACGTTTATAAATCGGAATTTCACTTACAATCTCTTTGGCAGCATTGCTTACGCCAAACCAAATGGCTGAAACCGCCATCATAAACAGCACGCCCAATTGCAGTTGGTCGAATAAATAAACCAATGCCAACGGAATAACAATCGGTTGCATCATAAGCAGAGCCATATTGCCCTTGTCGTTGAGTTTGATGTTGGCATAGCGTTTGGTGAGCCAGAAAAGTTGCAAAAACCAAGATACTTTTTGAGCTTCGCGTTCAAAACCTTTTTGTTCTTTTACCTGAGAACTTATATTTTGAGAAACTTCTAACCATTTTTTATTCCATGTTTCAGCTTTATTTCCCGTATCGAGCATGGAATAAACACGAATAATATTTCGGTCTTTAATTTCAAAATGGTCATACAATTCGTTTTCACTTCCGTAAAAAGCTTGATAACCCTCTGTGCCTAAGAAAATTACCCTGTCCACATAGTTTAAATCGGAAGGTTTATGAGTAACCATAATTACGGTAGTTTGCTCTTTTTCAGCCAGTTCCTTAATGCTGGTTAAAAAACCGTCAATGGTTTCGGGGTCAAGTGGAGATGTGGGTTCGTCAAGAAATAAAATTGCCGGTTTATTTAATAATTCTACGGCAATTGAAACTCTTTTTCGCTGCCCGCCCGAAAGTTTACCAACGGGCTTTTGCCTAATATCGGGGCGATTGATTTTCAGGCTTGTAAGTACTTCGTCTATGCGCTGGTGAATTTCCTGTTCGGTTGTATCGGGGTTCATACGCAATTTGGCGGCGTAATAAAGTGAACTATCAACGGTCAAATCGCGGTGAACAATGTCATCTTGAGGCACATAGCCTATTTTCTGTTTGAGCATTTGATAGTTTCGCTTCAGCTCCAAACCATGAATGTAAACACTTCCGCCGGTCGCCGGATTGTCGCCGTTCAGGGTATTCATTAAAGTAGTTTTTCCGCAGCCTGACGGTCCCATGAGAGCAATAAAAGCTCGGCTCGGAATGTTTACGCTCATCGGTTTCAAACCTACGTAACCATTTGGAAATTTTTTAGTTACATTCGTGGCACGAATAGCCGTAGTGTCGCTCAATTCGCGCTCGGCTTGGTCGAGACTGAAAACTTTTAAACCAATTCGGAGTTCATCGCCGGCTTTAAATTCCAGCTTTTTTAAAACTTTTTCCTCATTTATATACGTTCCGTTGGTTGAGCCTAAATCTTGGACAAAATATTTTCCGTTCTCTTTTGTTATTCGAGCATGTTCCCGAGAAACTAAATTATCGTTAATAATTAAGTTGGCATTTTTGCTTCGCCCGATGACAATTGTATTTTTGTTTTGTAAAAGTTTTTGAAGACTTGAGGCTTCGTGAACTGAATCGGGAGTTTGCGGTTGAGCTTTTTCGCCAATAAAATCGCTTAAAGTATAAGTTTTTTGACCAATTTTAATGGTATCGGTAGCTGAAATTCTGCGGCTTCCGGTCAGCAAACTGTTGTTGATATACGTTCCGTTGGCAGAATTATTGTCGCGCAAAGTGTATGAACCGTCGCTGTTTTTGGTTAAAATGGCATGTCGGCGCGAAACGATTTGATTATTAATTACAAAATCGCAATCGGCATTTCGCCCAATAGTAATTTCATTTTTTCCGGCAAGGTTTTTCCCTTGAGCCGAAAAATTGCTATCAGATGCTTGTGAACCACTTGGTTTTAAGACCAAAAGCTGAATATCCGAACCATCGACAAAGGCAACAATATCATTTAATTTTAGTGGTATTTTTACTTGCGGCGGTATTTTTTTTCCGTTAAGGAAAGTACCGTTAGTGGAGTCTAAGTCTTTGATGAATAGATTATCGTATTCGTCTTTGAGCAATTGCAAATGGTTGCCCGAAACAAAATTTGAATCGATTACAATATCGGAAGTAGATTTTCGTCCAATAATTAAAGAGGCATTTTCGCCTTTTGAAAAAGCGAATTTTTTTATTTCATTTCCCTTAATGGTAATAATAAATTTATAAATTTGTTCTTTCATAGTAAATTTTAAAGCGCCTATTTATAAAAAATTTAATTGTTTAGAAGTTTGTATTTTAAACCATTTTAGCTTTTTGGTAAAAAATAGTTTTCAAAAATATAAATTATTTTTTTTCAAAAAAAAAAAACTTTTAAAAAAATAAAAAAATTTTGATTTTGATTTTTTTTTTTTTCAATATCGGTTTAAAAAAAGATAGAAAATTAAAATAAATTTATATTTTTGTAAAAAAAATAATAAAAAATGAGAAGATTTAATACCTCCGGACCCAATATTGCGCAAGAGCATTATACCATTTACAGAACCGATTTGATAAAAAAAGGTTTGCAATTGGTAAAAGAAAAGCGGTATTTTACCATTTGGGCACCTCGACAAACCGGAAAAAGTACATATTTTGCACAACTCTCAGAAGTTTTAGAGCAAACGGGTTATAAAGTAGCTCATATTAATTTTGAAGATAGCAAAATTTCGCCCATAGAAACGTTTATGCAACAATTTGTGGACAAAATAAATACTTTTTGGGGAACTCAATTATTACAAACAAATATATCTCAAATTTTTTATGAAATTGAAAAGAAAACAGATAAAAAATTTGTGTTAATTATTGACGAAGTAGAAGGAATAAATTCAGAATATTTTGGTCAATTTTTGCACTCCATACGGCGTGTTTATCATTCGCGCTATCAACACAGCTTGCACAGCGTTATTTTGGTGGGTGTTTCAAACATTGTGGGCGTTGTGAGCGACAACGCTTCACCTTTTAATATAGCTGATAATCTGAGTGTTCCGTATTTTACAGAAAGTGAAGTTTTTGAACTTTTAGCGCAACACGAAAGTGAAACGGGACAACTTTTTGAAGACAAAGTAAAGCGCAAAATAAGCCAAATAACTGCTAATCAGCCGGGTTTAGTCAATGGATTTGCACAAAAGTTGGTAGAAGATTTTGAAGGCAAGCAAATAATTGATTATCAAGACTATTTGAAAGTAGAGCATTGGTATTTGAATTTAACGATTGACAAAAATTTTGAAAATATTTTAAACAAAGCCACCGAAGAGCGTAATTTTGTTGAACGATTGCTTTTTACCGAAGACAAAATCCCTTTTAAAATCGACCGTCCGGCAATTAAATTATTGCATACCAACGGTTTAATAAAACAAGACGAAGAAGGTTTTGTTACATTTTGGGTTCCATTTTACAAAAAACGACTCTATGATGCCTTTTATCCTTATACGAATGGGGAAAAAACAACTATTTTACGAAATATAATAATAGATGAACTTTTTGATGAAAAAGGTCATTTAATATTCGATAATCTTATAAAAAATTATAAAGAATATGTAAAACGAAGGGGTTTTAAAACATTCAGAGAAAAAGATGCAAACGGAAACTATCCATCAATAAAAGAAAGTGCCTTGATGTATAGTTTTGAAACGTATATCCAAGCTTTTTTGCAAGTAGTAAACGGAAAAAGTTACCGCGAAGCCGATACCGGATTGGGTAAAAGCGATTTGATAATCAATGTAAATTCCAAAGAATATTTAATTGAAACTAAAATATATTATTATGAAAATCAGTTTCTTACCGGAAAAAAACAATTGGCTTATTACTGCAATAGTTTGAATTTGAACAAAGGAATATATCTGGTTTTTTATCCCAACGATATACGTTTGCCCAATTTGATTTGTGAAAAAATTGAGCAAATTGAAAAAGTAGAAATACGGACTTATTTAGTAGAATTTGACGAAAGTAAATGGGAATAATTTTACAGGTAATTATAATAATTTTTTATACTTTTGTAAAAAAAATAATAGAAAATGCGAAGATTTAATACCTCCGGACCCAATATTGCGCAAGAACATTATACCATTTACAGAACCGATTTGATAAAAAAAGGTCTGCAATTGGTAAAAGAAAAGCGGTATTTTACCATTTGGGCGCCGCGACAAACCGGAAAAAGTACATATTTTGCACAACTCTCAGAAGTTTTAGAGCAAACGGGTTATAAAGTAGCTCATATTAATTTTGAAGATAGCAAAATTTCGCCCATAGAAACGTTTATGCAACAATTTGTGGACAAAATAAATACTTTTTGGGGAACTCAATTATTACAAACAAATATATCTCAAATTTTTTATGAAATTGAAAAGAAAACAGATAAAAAATTTGTGTTAATTATTGACGAAGTAGAAGGAATAAATTCAGAATATTTTGGTCAATTTTTGCACTCCATACGGCGTGTTTATCATTCGCGCTATCAACACAGCTTGCACAGCGTTATTTTGGTGGGTGTTTCAAACATTGTGGGCGTTGTGAGCGACAACGCTTCACCTTTTAATATAGCTGATAATCTGAGTGTTCCGTATTTTACAGAAAGTGAAGTTTTTGAACTTTTAGCGCAACACGAAAGTGAAACGGGACAACTTTTTGAAGACAAAGTAAAGCGCAAAATAAGCCAAATAACTGCTAATCAGCCGGGTTTAGTCAATGGATTTGCACAAAAGTTGGTAGAAGATTTTGAAGGCAAGCAAATAATTGATTATCAAGACTATTTGAAAGTAGAGCATTGGTATTTGAATTTAACGATTGACAAAAATTTTGAAAATATTTTAAACAAAGCCACCGAAGAGCGTAATTTTGTTGAACGATTGCTTTTTACCGAAGACAAAATCCCTTTTAAAATCGACCGTCCGGCAATTAAATTATTGCATACCAACGGTTTAATAAAACAAGACGAAGAAGGTTTTGTTACATTTTGGGTTCCATTTTACAAAAAACGACTCTATGATGCCTTTTATCCTTATACGAATGGGGAAAAAACAACTATTTTACGAAATATAATAATAGATGAACTTTTTGATGAAAAAGGTCATTTAATATTCGATAATCTTATAAAAAATTATAAAGAATATGTAAAACGAAGGGGTTTTAAAACATTCAGAGAAAAAGATGCAAACGGAAACTATCCATCAATAAAAGAAAGTGCCTTGATGTATAGTTTTGAAACGTATATCCAAGCTTTTTTGCAAGTAGTAAACGGAAAAAGTTACCGCGAAGCCGATACCGGATTGGGTAAAAGCGATTTGATAATCAATGTAAATTCCAAAGAATATTTAATTGAAACTAAAATATATTATTATGAAAATCAGTTTCTTACCGGAAAAAAACAATTGGCTTATTACTGCAATAGTTTGAATTTGAACAAAGGAATATATCTGGTTTTTTATCCCAACGATATACGTTTGCCCAATTTGATTTGTGAAAAAATTGAGCAAATTGAAAAAGTAGAAATACGGACTTATTTAGTAGAATTTGACGAAAGTAAATGGGAATAATTTTTATGAAAAATAAAAAAAAGACAACATTTTTGGATTTTTTTTAATTTCTAAATTATTAATCCTACTTTTGTAAAAAAATATACAGTAAAAAATCCAATTTATTTTTCTAAGCAAGAAAATAAAATGATAGATATATTATTGAAACACAGGAGCATACGAAAATACAAGTTGTTTCCGATTGCCAACGATTTATTGGAAGAGATTTTACAAGCCGGCGTAAGAGCTTCTACAACCGGTAACATGCAGGTTTATAGCATTATAGCAACTCAGTCGCAAGAAATTAAAGACCGTTTGTGGGAATGCCATTTTAAGCAAAATATGGTAAAACAAGCTCCCGTTGTGCTTACTTTTTGCGCCGATTTCAATCGTTTTAACCAGTGGTGCAGACAAAACGATGCTGAACCCGGATACGACAATTTTCAATCGTTTTTTACGGCTGCCATTGATGCGCTTTTGGTAGCTCAAAATGTAGCCATTGCTGCCGAAGCTAAAGGCTTGGGTATTTGTTATTTAGGCACAACAACTTACTTAACTCAAAAAATTATCGATGTTTTGAATTTACCAAAAGGAGTTGTGCCAATTACCACTCTTACAGTAGGTTACGCAGAAGAAATACCCGAACAAGTTGAGCGTTTGCCTTTAGAAGCTGTGGTACATTATGAAACGTACAAAGAATATTCAGCCGAAAAGATAAACCAATTTTATAAAGAAAAAGAAAATCTGGAGTGGAATAAAAAATTTGTTGTCGAGAACAACAAAAATACATTGGCACAAGTATTTACAGATGTTCGATATACGAAAGCCAACAATGAAACATTTTCAAAAATGTTTTTAGAAGCTATTAAAAATCAGAATTTTAGCACAGAATAATTATGCGTGGACGATACCTTTCCAGTTTAGCAGCTACGTTGATTTTATTGAGCGTAGCTATTTATATGTTTATTTCTACCGGAAATTATATTCATTCAATCATTTGGGTTTTAGCAAGTCCATTGTTTTTATCATTGCATCCTATTTTTAGAAATACGGCAAAAGAACTAAATATGGAGCAGGAAGAGTATGAAAAAAACCGAAATATTTTTAATTTTATTCGTTTTTCTCTTTTTGCATTAGGTATTCTTTTGTTTGTTTATCAATTAATTGAAGATTTATTATAATTTTTTATCTTTTTTATTTTCAATGAAAAATACATTTTTTTATAAAAAAACAATTTATTTTATTCTTTTGGTGTGGTTTTCATCATTTTCATGTACCAACAACAATCCAAAAAATGAATTAAAAGATTCAACAGCAACTGAAAAGCAATTAGAAGAAATTTCTTCGCTAAGTTTGACTCTTTCCAATATTAAATATGTTTTGGGAAACGAAATGGAATTTGAAGTTTCAGAAAAAGATACCAGTCAATTCGATTCTATGGTCTTTTTTTTAGACAACAAAAAAATTGGGCAAACAATTCAAACTCGTTTTACGGTAAAACATATTTTAAATAATTCAAAAGTCGGAAATTGCATTTTGAAAATCGAAAGTTATCATAAAAAAAAGAAAACCGAAATAAGTAAAAATTTTGATGTTCTTTCTGATATAATACCGGAAAATTTAACTTTTAAAGTTGTTAAAACTTATCCTCACGACGAAACGGCTTATACCCAAGGATTATTTTGGTATAAAGGATTTTTGTACGAAAGTACAGGACTTAAAGGTTCGTCTTCTTTGCGAAAAGTCGATTTAAAAACCGGTGCTGTGGTGCAAAATCACATTATAAGAGATGATTATTTTTGTGAAGGAATTACACTTTATAATGATAAAATAATACAACTTACTTGGCGGTCGAACGAAGGCTTTGTATATAATTTGAAAACTTTTGAATTGCTTCAAAAATTCAATTATCCCCGCGAAGGCTGGGGAATAACCACCGTAGGCGACTCGTTGGTAATGAGCGATGGAACGGCTACTTTGTATTATTTAAACCCGCAAACTTTTGTGGAAACCAGTAGAATAGAAGTTTACAACAACAAAGAAGCCATTTCGTATTTGAATGAATTAGAATATATTAATGGTGAAATTTGGGCAAATATTTACGGCAAAAAGAGCATTGTGCGCATTGACCCAAAAACCGGAAAAGTTCTTAAACAAATCGATTTCAATTCATTACCCGACAAGCAAGACCTTCATCGAAATATTGATGTTTTCAATGGAATAGCTTTTGATGCGGAGAATAACAAAATTTTTGTAACCGGTAAAAATTGGAACAAAATCTATGAAATTGCAGTTCAAAAAAAATAAATTAATTAGCTAATAAAAACTTTAAGTTTGTTTTTATTAAAAAGTTGATTAAATTTGCAAATATTCTATTTTTCAATTGCCTTTGTGCAAATATTCTTTTAACTTTTTATTATAGAAAATGACAAATTACAATAGAATAATAGATTTACTTAGCGATTTGGTTTTTATATACAATAACCAAGAGAGTAAGATAATATTTTGTAATGTTTCTTTTCAGAAAAAATTGAATATTTATGACCCAAATATTGCTTTTTTAAGTGCAGTTTTTGTAAATGAGGAAGAGATTTTGAAATTTAAAAAGAGCGTAGAAGAGGTTTTAAAAAATAAAAATGAAAACGATTTTTTTGTAAAAAATAATTTTTTATTAAAAACAGATTCAAAAAGCAAAGCATTTATTTGCACTTTAAAATATTATGATTCAGAGGATTGTGTTTTGTGCATTGCAAATGAAGTAAATAAAAACGATGAGTTTTGTATTGATTTTAAAGAAAGTTCAGACAAATACCAAGATTTAATTAATCATTCACCCGATATTTTTTATAAGTTTTCCAGCATAAGAGGTGCTTTATTTTGGTCAAAAAGTGTAACCTCTATTTTGGGTTATACCCAAGACGAAATGTTTACAAATCCTTTTTTATGGACTAATTCCATTCACCCCAACGACTTAGAAAAAGTAACTCAAGTTATTCATAATGAGCTGTATGGAAAAGATTACAAGATTGAATATCAAGTAAAAACCAAACAGGGAAATTGGATTTGGATTTCGGATTGCATCATGTTTAAGAGCTTTAACTCTGGCGAAATTATTATAGAGGGCTACGCTACCGATATTACCGAAAGTAAAAAAATCCATCTCGAATTGATTCAAGCCAATGAACGTTTTTCTAAAGCCTTTAATTTCAATGCTTTTGCCTTAGGAATTTCAGATTTTGATACCGGAAAATTTATCGATGTCAATCATGGTTTTGAAAATTTGACCGGATATAAAAAAACAGAAGTCATTGGTAAAACTTCCTTTGAATTAGAACTCTGGAAAACAAAATTTTTGCGAAAGCAAATTATTGATGAATTGAATAAAAAATCGCCTTTAAAAGAAATAGAATTAGATATTTTCCACAAAAACGGCTCTATACGACAATGTTTATGGTCAGCGGAAGTCATTTTTTTGAACGAGAAAAAGTGCATTTTAGCTGCTGCATTCGATATTACTTCGCAGAAGCAAACCGAACGAAATCTTATTGAAGCTCTGAAAGTTATCGAATTGAGTGAAAAAAAAGCTCAAGCTTTAAATCAAGCCATTCCCGATATGCTTTTCAGAATGAATACTAATGGAGTTTATTTAGATTATAAAGCCAATCCCGAAGATTTATACTATCAAGAGAAATCCATTATTGGGCTTTCGGCTTACGAAATTATGCCAGCCGAATTTGCCGAAATATTAAAGGAAAAAATTGAAGATACCATTGAAAGTAATCAGATAATTACTTTTGATTATTCTCTGCCTTACGGCAAAAATGAAATGAGGGAATATGAAGCAAGAATGGTAAAAATAGCGAACAACGAAATCATTTCCATAGTGCGCGATGTAAGCCAGCAACGCATTGCCGAAAAGAAATTGCAATGGCAGAAAGATGAGTATGCTGCTCTTTATCAGAAATATAAACAACAAAATCAAAAACTAAAACAAGCCATAGCTCAAATAGAAGAAGGTTCGGAGCGTTTTTCGTTTTTATTTGAGAATATGATACAAGGCGTTGTATATCAAAATGCAAGCGGTGATATTATTGAATCCAACAAAGCTGCGGAACGAATTTTGGGTTTAACCTACGACCAATTGCGCGGGCGCAACTCTCTTGACCCGCATTGGCGTTCGATAAATCCCGATGGCAGCGAATTTTCTGGCGAAAAACATCCGGCTATGCTTGCACTTTCTACCGGAAAAGTTATTTTGAACCAAACGATGGGCATTTTCAATCCGGTTTTAGAAAGTTACACGTGGATAAAAATAAATGCTTACCCCAAATTTAAAACCAATCAAAAAAAGCCTTATTTGGTTATTGTTACTTTTGAAGACATTACCGATATGCGCAATACAACGCATGAATTAATTTCTGCCAAAGAAAAAGCCGAAGAAAGCGATAAACTCAAATCGGCATTTTTGAAAAATATTTCGCACGAAATTCGTACTCCAATGAATGCTATCAGTGGTTTTTCAAAACTTTTGCTCAAATCCGAGATTTCTTCAGATAAGCGACAAACTTTTTATAATTACATTCAAACATCTGTAAATCAATTGTTAAACATCATCGAAAGCATCATAACCATTTCTCACATCGAAACCAAACAATTGCAAGTAAATTTACTCGAATTTAAACCGCAAGATTTACTTACCGATATTTACAATCAATTTGAAAACCATTCTTTGCGAACCGAACGTGCCGATTTATTTTTCAAACTCTCATTACCTGCTGTTTTTTCAAAAAAAATAACTACTGATTATACAAAACTCAACCAAATTCTTAAAATTTTGCTCGATAATGGATTTAAGTTTACACAAAAAGGAGGCGTTGAATTTGGATTTAGAGAAGAAAACAATACAATCAGTTTTTTTGTAAAAGACACCGGAATAGGAATTGCAAAAGAACAGCAGCAAATTATTTTCAAAAGTTTTGCGCAAGCACACGAATCTATTCCCGACCATTTTGGCGGAATAGGGCTTGGACTGGCTATTGTAGCCGGATTGTGCCATATTATTCAAGCCAAAGTTTTGATTGAATCAGAACCTTTTTACGGTACTGAGTTTATTGTACAATTACCTTTAAATGCTCAAAATCAATTGCTCGAAGAAAATAAAAATACCAATAATCTTATTGCAAATTGGCATAACAAAACCATATTAATAGCCGAAGATGAAGATTTTAATTACTTATATATAGAAGAAATTTTAGAACCTACAAAAATTCAAATTCTTCATGCCATTAACGGTCAAGAAGCCATTAATTTATTTAAAACCAATAAGATAGATTTAGTTCTTATGGATTTAAAAATGCCTATTTTAGATGGTTTTCAAGCTGCCCAGCAAATAAGAATTGAACACAAAGAAATACCGATTATTGCACAAACCGCTTTTTCTTTTAAGCGCGAAAAATGCCTTAATTCCGGTTTTTCCGATTACATTACCAAACCTTTTGCCGAAGAGCAACTTTTGAATTTATTAGCCCGTTATTTGGATTAATTTTTTTTCAAATACTATTAACTACCTCATCTATTGTAGAATAGCTAAACGAGAAACCCGAATTGAGAAGTTTTAACGGTAAAACCCATTGACTTTTTAAAATCAAATCGGCTTCTTGCCCCATTACAAAACTGCCTATTTTTAAAGCCCATTCGGGCGAAGGAAAACCAAAAGGAATTTTATTTTTTTTGCGTAAAGCTCTCATTAATAAATTATTAGAAATAGCATTTGCACTAACGGCATTTACAATTCCCTCCAATTGTGGCTTTTGCAAAGCAAAATGAACAATTTCAAATAAATCGTGAATGTGAATCCAACTAAACATTTGATTTCCAGAACCTTGTTTGCCACCAAGTCCAAATTTTGCCAATTTCATTAAAATAGGAAGCGCACCCTCTTTGGAATCTAAAACAACCCCAATGCGCAAAGCAATTTGTCGGATACCTAAATTGGTAAAACTAAAAAAAGTTTTTTCCCATTTTTGTGCCAATTCAGATAAAAAACTTTGGTCAAATTTAGCATCGTTTTCAGTAAGCGGAAAGGCTTGTGAAGCTTCATAAATACCTATCGCACTCGCATTTATCCACAATTTTGGACGATTTTTGCATGTTTGAATTATTTTTCCCAAACGCTCGGTGGTATAAATGCGCGAATGCAAAAGTGCTTCTTTATTGGCTTTTGTAAAACGGCATTGGATTGATTTTCCGGCTAAATTTATTAGTAATTCGGCATTTTCAAGAGCTTGGCACAGCTCATTGTCGTTGTTCCATGATAGATGTTTGGCTTGGCGAGAAATGATTAAAACCTGATAATTAAGTTTTTGAAATTCTTTTTCTAAATAACTACCAATAAAACCTGTTCCGCCGGCAATAACTACTTTTTTCATTTTTTCTCTTTCTTTTTTTTGAATAGAATGTATGGATACGAGACCGATTTTTGTTTTTTCACGCCAAGATGCAAAGAAATAAATGACTGTTTTTCTTAGCTTTGCGTCTTTGCAATGCTGTGTGCGATAAATTATTTCACAAAAATCGTTCTTGAGGAATATTTATTTTGTCAAAAGTAGTAAAAAAACTCATTTTTTTTCATTTTTCTAAAAAAAAAATACTTTATTTGTAAAAGTTATTAACCTTTTAAAACGAAAAAAAAATATGGAAATAATTCATGAAAAGTACAGAAAATTAGTCTTTGAGCCTTCTTTGGAATTGCTTTCTATCATTTGGTTTGAAAATTCTTTTTCAATGACTGAAGACGAATACACTGGATTTTCGCGCACAACTCCTTTAATAGCTGGTAATTTTAAAGCAAAAAAAATTTTAATGAATATGAAAGACTTTAAATTTGTAGTTGTTCCCGAAATTCAAGATGCTCTAAACAAAGAAGTTATTCCACTTTATTTAAAATTGGGTATCGAGCGATTTGCTTTTGTGGTGCCATTGGATATTTTTGTTCAAGTAGCTTTGCAACAAGCCATTGACGACAGTAACGACTATGTTAGAAAGCAAATTAAATATTTTGACGACGATGAAACGGCTCGAAAATGGTTAATTGAATAGATAAATCGAATTTTTTTTGCAAATAAATAATAAAAAGCCAAAATAGTATATTATTTTTTTTTTTTTAATTTTTTTTTTTTACTGTAATTATCTTATATTTAATTGGTTAACTATTTATATTAAATATTATTAAAAAAAAAATAAAAAAAAATAGTATTTGAATTTATTTTAATTACTTTTGTGCAATATGGGATTCTTTAAAAAGTGCCTTTTTTTTAAATTTAATTTTAAAATTTTACATTAACAGTATATATTTTTTTAATTAAAGAATTGGAAGTTCATTTTTTAGCCCTTTTTACATAATTTTTAAAATTTTTTTTTATAATGATTAAAGGTACAGTAAAATTCTTCAATCAAGCGAAAGGTTTTGGCTTTATTAGTGAAGAAAACTCAAGAAAAGAACACTTCGTTCACATTTCCGGTTTAATTGATGAAATTCGTGAAGGCGATTATGTTGAGTTTGAGTTGCAACAAGGTAAAAAAGGATTAAACGCAGTAAATGTGAAAGTTATATAATATTTACTCTTTGTTTTTTTTTAAAAATGAAGGCTTTTCGTTAAAAAATGAAAAGCCTTTTTTTTGTGCCTAATATTTTGATTTTAACAATATTATGACTAAAAAATTTTAAAAAATAGAATAAATTTTTACAATTTCCAAAATCTGCAAGTTTAATGGATAACTAACTCAGATGCATTGTATCAATTGTTTACAAAATAAGTTGAAATCAAACATCAATAAATTGCTCATTAACAGAATGATACGGTAATTTGCAAATTTAAACCATTTTATTTTTAATTTTTTCCATAATCCAATCTAATTGTTCTTGAGGAGTTAAAAAGCTATTGTCCAGAACAATAGCATCATCTGCTTGTCGCAAAGGACTTTCGGCACGATTGGAATCGATAAAGTCGCGTTGTTCGATGTTTTTAAAAATTTCTGCAAAAGAAACATCAGGAGTGCTGGTTTTCAGTTCTTTAAATCGCCGTTCGGCGCGAATTTGCACCGATGCGGTCATAAAAATTTTTACATTGGCATTGGGAAATACAACCGTTCCTATATCGCGACCGTCCATTACAATTGCGCCTTTTTCGCCCATTTTTTTTTGTTGTTGAACCAAAAAAGCCCTCACTTCTTTTATTTTGGCAATCGGGCTTACCATTTCCGAAATTTTTAAACTCCGAATTTCGTTTTCTACATTTGTGCCATTTAAGTAGGTTTCATTTCGCTGATTTTCAGCACTGTATCGAAAATCTATGTCAATTTCGTTCAGACGTGTTATTAATTTTTCTTCGTCAATTTTATTTTCGTTTATAAAAAAATTTTGAAATGCGAAAAGGGTTACGCACCTGTACATTGCGCCTGTATCTACGTAGGCGTAGTTCAATTGAGCTGCTATTTGTTTGGCAACGGTACTTTTTCCGCACGAGGAATGTCCGTCTATGGCTATTATTAATTTTTTCATTAAATTTTTTATTCTTTGGTTGAATTGTTTTATTGAAATTTTGATAAATAAAGAAAACTTTTGATTATCAATAAATTAACTATTTTGTAAAAAAAATTGAAATTTGAATACCAGTAATCCTTCATTCTGTTTTTTTTAAAACTTTTTGAAAAATAATTTTTTAATGATTTTTTTTTGTTAATAAAAAAAAATCTTCTTATTCAAAAAAAATTATTCAACGATTAAAGTTCGTGTTTTGTCTTCATTTTCAATTATTTGAACTTTAATGAAGTCTTCTGGCAATAAATTTTCAATCATTTCAGGCCATTCAACCAAGCAATAATTTCCACTGTAAAAATAATCTTCGTAACCAAAATCAAAAGCTTCTTCTACGGATTTGATGCGATAAAAGTCGAAATGAAAAATTGTCTCTTTGCCAGCAAAATATTGATTGATAAGTGCAAAAGTAGGGCTGTTTACTTCGTCTTCTACACCCAAAATATTGCAAAAAGCTTTAATAAAAGTGGTTTTTCCTGCTCCCATTTTACCATAAAAAGCTATCACACGGGTTTGTTTATTGTGCAATTGTGTTTCTAAATAGTTTAAAAACAATTGAGCTTGTTGGGTTATTTCGCTAATCGATTGTATTTTAAATTCCATTTTTTTTTCATTAAATTTTTTTTACGAAAGTATAAAATTAAATGAAAGTGCATATTAAAAGTAAACGAAATATTTTTTAAAATATTGGTTACGAGTAATTTACGCTTTCAAAATGTTTTTAAAAAAATGAAAATTTCCGAATTTAGTAATCGTAAATAAATAACATTTACAAATTAGAAAAAATATTTTATTT
>DYNA01000163.1 GCA_020721325.1 Paludibacter propionicigenes | reverse complement strand
TAAAATTTTCAATTTCGTTAGCGGCTTTGATGGAGGCAAACAAACTGGTAAGAAAAAAAGAAAATTGGTGTTTTTTTGTAAAAAAATACAAATCGGTTAGGTCAACATTTACGGTAATACTAAAAAAAGGATTGTCGTAATTTTTAAAAAAATGAAAGTGAAATTTTCTATTCCAAGTTTCTAAATCAAGTTTTTTCATTTTTTTTTAAAGAAAAAAAATCAGACAAAATTTAATATTTCTTTAATTGAATTTAACCTGAAACAGCAATTGTGATTAAATTGCTTATTTTCAACCTGTTCGTGTATCCAAGTGGTGTGAAAAGGCACATAAGCGGCTTTTCCACCAATTGCCAAAACGGGTAAAATATCCGATTTCATCGAATTGCCTATCATTAAAAATTCGTTTGGAGTAATGTCGAGATGCTTTAGAAGTTTTTGATAATGAACATCTTGCTTATCAGTCATTACTTCAATGTGATGGAAATATTTTTCAAGCCCCGATTTTTGTAATTTACGCTCTTGGTCAAGCAAATCGCCTTTTGTGGCAACAATTAATTTGTATTTTTTAGATAAATTTTCGAGTACCTCCACTACACCATCAATGAGTTCTATTGGCATATTAATCATTTCTTTACCCAACTCCAAAATATTTGAAATAACCGAATTACTTAATTTATTTTTTGAAACGAAAAGAGCTGTTTCAATGAGCGAAAGCACAAAAGCTTTTATGCCATAACCGTAATGGGTTAAATTTTTAATCTCCGTTTTATATAATTGATTATTAAGTTCTTCGGCAGGCATAAAATCTTTTAGCAGGCTAAAAAATTTTTGTTCGGTTTGCCTAAAATACGTTTCATTTACCCACAAGGTATCGTCTGCATCAAAGGCTATGTATTTAATTTGACTTTGCATTAAATTGTTAAATTGTTTTACAAAAAAACTTTATTTAATTCTTTTTATATAAATAAACGAATTAATCAATAAAAAACTCTATTTCTTGAGGTTTTTCGATAATCAATTTTTGATTTTCAATCTTAACTATCTTAGTATTAGGCGTTTTTAGCAACGAATAATTGTGAGTTGCCATTAAAATAGCCGTACCTTCGCTTTGTAGTTTTCTAAAAATATCAATAATCATAAGCGAAGAATCGGGGTCAAGATTTCCCGTTGGCTCATCGGCTAAAATCAAAGACGGTTTGTTCAAAATAGCCCTTGCTATCACAACTCTTTGTTGCTCACCACCAGATAGTTGATGAGGAAAACTATGAACTTTTTCCATTAAATTTACATCTTGCAAAACTTCTTCTATCCGCTTATTTATTTTAGAAGTTTTATTGGTTCCGGTCGCTTTCAAAGCAGTTTTAAGATTTTGATATACAGTAAGTTCTTCTAATAATTGAAAGTCTTGAAACACGATGCCAATTTTTCGCCTTAAAAAAGGAATTTTGTTTTTTTCAATTTGATGTACTTGAAAATCATTTATTTGGCAAGTACCTTTTAATAATGGCAATTCACCGTAAAGGGTTTTAATTAAACTGGTTTTTCCACTTCCTACTTTTCCAATTAAAAAATAAAATTCTCCGGTATTTATTTCAAAATTTACATCATCTAAAATTAATTTGTCTTTGCGATAAATGTCAGCATATTTTAATTGTAAAACTTTATTATTCATAGCATTAAAAAATCTAATCCGTTAAAACTTTATGTAATTTACCTTCGGGTAATGTTTCTAAATCGGAAATCAAATTTAAAGGAAAATTATAATTTAATTTTGTTAAACCCTTTTCAATATTTTTAACTGTAAAATAAGAAATCAAAACAAAATTCTCATCTCGAACTTGTATATAATCAGGTATTTTAGAGGTTTTTTCTGTTTTTAAAAAATAAAAAGCCGACATAAGTTTACTTTTAAATTTGAATTATTTTATAGTTATGCTTAATATTGCACAAAAATAAGTTTTTTTCTCTACTTTTTTATTAATTTAGAAAAATATTTATATTTTTTAATTTAAGTTGTTAATTTTTAAATGTTTAGAAAAGTGAATATTGAACGCCGTATCGAAATTTTTACATATTTGGGAAGTTTTTTAGAGCAATTTACCACAGCAGAATCATTGCAAAATGAAGATTTACAAATGATTAATTCAATATTTTTTGAAGATTTTGAAAAAACTACTCTGCGGGCAAAAGTTCAAAACGCTTGGTTTACAGAGGAAAACATCAAATTTGCACTTTTGGGCATTGTTAAAATGCTTAAAAAAGAGGTTTTAGAAAATTGGATATTGTCGTATCCTGCTTTAAATAAACCAATTACATCAAAAAAAATAGCTGTAATTATGGCTGGAAATATTCCTTTGGTCGGATTTCACGACTTTTTGAGTGTGCTGATTTCCGGTAATATTTTAGTAGCCAAGTTATCATCTAAAGACCAAGTTTTATTGCAAAAAATTGCCGAAATTCTTTTCTATTTAGAGCCAAATTTAAAAAATTATATTTATTTAACTACCGGAACAATAAAAGACTTCGATGCGGTCATTGCCACCGGAAGCAACAATTCGGGGCGTTATTTTGATTATTATTTTGGAAAATACCCAAATATTATTCGTAAAAATAGACATTCACTCGCCGTTTTAAATGGAAAAGAAACAGATTCTGATTTACAAAATTTGGCAAAAGATATTTTTATGTATTTTGGACTGGGTTGTCGCAATGTATCTAAGATTTTTATACCTGAAAATTTTAATATACAACGTATTTTTAAAAGCATAGTAGATTATAATTCAATGATTTACCACCACAAATACGCCAATAATTTCGATTACAACCGAGCCATATATTTGATAAATAATATTCCTTTTTTAGAAAATGGATTTGCTTTATTTAAAGAAGATTACGAATACTCCTCGCCAATTTCGGTTATTTATTATGAAAGGTACTCCGACTTAAAAAAATTGAAAAAGCGTTTGATGTTTGATTCTAACAAAATTCAATGCATAGTAAGCAATGAAAATTTTACCGGAAAAATTAATTTTGGCGAAGCCCAGTTTCCTGAAATTTCGGATTATGCCGATGGAATAGATACAATGCAGTTTTTAATTGATTTACAATAATATAGTGCTTTTAGAGAAATTAGCGAACTGAATTTACTTCGTCAGCTATTTCGTTCATTTCTTCAATTGATTTTCGTCTAAGTAATTGAAAATTAGATTTTCTAATTTGCGATAAAAACAAACCAAAAATAACAATTGCAATTCCCAAAGAATTGATTAAATTCAGGCGTTCGTTGTTAATAAAAAAGGCAAAAAAAGCCGTAAAAACCGGAATAATATTTGCAATGGTGTTAGCACGTGTAACTCCCAAATTTTGAATACCATAAGTAAAAAAAACAAAGGCAACCGAGGAAGCAAAAACAGCCAATTCTATCAGCGGAATAACATAAGCCCAATCAAATGGAACTTTCTGAAAATCAGTATATTCAAATATAAAAAATATAGGAATGAAGAATAATACACCAATAGCATTTTGATAAGTAACCAAAGTATATACATTATATTTTCCGGCTAATTTTACAACCACAACTGAATACAAAATGGCAGAAAATACAGCTAATAAAAGCAATGAAATGCCAATTGGAGAAACCGAAAAACTTAAATCGGGTTTAATGATAACTAAGAAAACACCAATAATTGAAATTAAAATACCGAATAAATTCATAATGGCAATTCTTTCTTTTAAAAAAAAGTAACTTGCCAAAGGACTAAAAAGTGGAATGGTTGCAATAATTACGGCTGCTACGGTTGAAGAAGTGTAAGTTAAACCAATATTTTCGCCTATAAAATATAAAAAAGGCTGAAAAAGTGCCAATAAAAAAATGGTTTTCCAGTCATTTTTGTCAATTCTTTGAATTTTATTTAAAAATATACTAATTGAATATAACAAAATGGTTGAAATAATTAATCGAAATAATATAGTTGTGATTGGTCCTAAATGTGATAGTACAATTTTGCTCCAAATGAACGAAAAACCCCAAAAGAGTGTTGCAATAAAAACAGCTAAGTAAACTTTTACTAATTTATTCATTTCCAATTTATTAATACATATTTTTACGAAAAAAAATAAAAACAATATTTTTTTATTTTTTAACTTACAAAAGTAATAAAATTTTTGATTCTTAATCTAAAAATAGCTAAATTTGTAAAGAATGTCATTTGTTTTTTTCTTTTATTATAATTTTAAATAAAGAAAAAAAGCATATATATTTAGTTATATATCAGATACTTATATTTATTGAATAAAAAATGATGAAAAAACAAAAAACAAAAAAAGGGTTTGTTTTATTATTCTTATTTTTGCCATTATTAGCTTATAATCAAGAATTTAACTATAAAACGGAAGTTGTAAATACACATCGTTCGGGGTTTGTAAATATTTGGCTTTCACCCGAGATAAATTCAAAACTAACATCGAATTTTTCCGATTTGCGAATTTACAATTCAGAAAATAAAGAAATACCGTATATTTTACAGCAAGAAGAATTAAAAAATTATTCTATTTTTTTTAAAGAATATAAAATTTTAGAAAAAAAACATTTCCCTTCTAAGTCTTATACTCGTATTGTAATACATAATAAAGATAAAAAAATAATAGATAATATTTCAATATTTATAAAAAATGCTGAGGTAAAAAAATGGTTAAAACTCAATGGAAGCGACGATAATAAAACTTATTATGTGTTGAATGACAACTATATATACAACTCAAGTCCAGCCACAGATGGAACTTCGGAAATAAAAGTATTGCATTTTCCACAAACAGATTATGAATATTTAGAATTACTCATTAGCGACTATTTTGATAAACCCATAAATATCTTAAAAATAGGATATTACGATTCAAAAGTAGAAAATGGATTGTATTCAGACCTGCCAATTAACAATTTCAAACAAACTGAGAATAAAGAAAAAAAACAGAGTATAATCGAAATTGAATTAGATGATAATCAATACATTGATAAAGCAGAATTTATTTTTAATGGTACTACATATTACTTGCGAAATGCAAGTTTGTATATTGAAGAAAAGATTTTAAATAAAAAAAAGAAAACTACTGATTATCAATGGAATTTAATCGAAGATTTTGAAATCAATTCCTTTTCACGGAGCAATTTATTATTCACAAATCTTTATACCAAAAAACTTAAATTAATCATTGAAAATAAAGACAATGAATCTTTAATTCTAAAAACGGTAAAATTAAAACAACTCACAAAATATTTAACAGCCGAACTCAAAGAAAATGAACAATATACAATCAAATTTGGAGATAGTGAAGTGTTAAAACCTCAATATGACTTGGCATTTTTTACTGATAGTATAGATAAACAGTTGCCTTTATTAAAAACCAAAGAAATAACTAAAATGACCAAAGAAATTTCGCTTAAACCTCAAAGTGTTTTTAATTCTTACTATGTATGGATTGGCTTGGGATTAGTGGCTGTAGCACTGGCATTTATGTCGTTTAAAATGATGAAAGATATAAAAAAATAGCACTAAAAAAAAATTATAAATCGGCTAAAAATTTTATACTATTTCGCGGTTTACATAAAAAAAATAGAATTATAATTGCACAAATTATTGACAAATAAAAAATAATATTAAAATATAACAGATTAAAAATATTGTAATATGAAATTAACAGAAAAAGATTTACAATTTATTAAAAATAAGGGAATTACTCTTGAACAAATAGACGAACAAATTCAAAATTTTAAGACAGGTTTTCCTTTTTTGGATATTATTAAGCCTGCCACAATTGGCGATGGAATTTTGAGAATAAATGAAAGTGAAAAGCAGAATTTTATAAGTAAATATGACAAATCGCTTAAAAATATACAAGTTGCAAAATTTGTTCCAGCTTCGGGAGCTGCCAGTAGAATGTTTAAAAATTTATTTGAATTTGTAAATAATGAAGACAATGAAACAATTTTAAGTAGCCAAGAGCTTAAAGATAAGGGATTTAGTTTTGTTTTCGAGTTTTTTAAAAATTTAGATAAATTTGCTTTTTACACCGATTTTGTAAAAATTCTAATCGAAAAACAAGTTGATATCGAAAAAACTTCCATTGCGGCTATTATTGATTTGTTTTTAAGTGCCGAGGGATTAAATTATGGTAATCTACCCAAAGGTTTGCTTAAATTTCATGATTATTCCGAAGATTCGCGCACTTCGATGGAAGAGCATTGGGTGGAAGGAGCTTTGTACGCAAACGACAAGGATAATGTTGTGCATCTGTATTTTACAGTTTCTCCAGAACACAAGGTTTTGTTTAAAAAATTGATTGATGAAAAAATAACTTCTTATGAAAAAAAATACGGTGTAAAATATCAAATAGATATGACCGAACAGAAGCCTTCAACTGATACAATTGCAGTTGATTTGAATAATGAACCATTTAGAAAAGAAGATATTAGCCTTTTATTTAGACCCGCCGGACATGGAGCATTAATTGAAAATTTAAACGAAATCGATGCCGATTTAATTTTTATTAAGAACATTGATAACGTAGTTCCAGACCATTTAAAAAATATTACGGTAGAATATAAAAAAGTTTTAGCAGGCGTATTAGTACATTATCAAGAAAAAGTTTTCAGCTATTTACATGAAATGGAAAAAGCCGGTTACGATATTTCTGATGAAAAGATAGATGAAATTTTTGAATTTACAGAAAAAGAATTGTGTATTCTGGCTTCCGATAGATTTCAACCCGAAAATAGAGCCGAACAAATATCTCTCTTACTCAAGCGTTTAAATAGGCCTATTCGAGTTTGCGGAATGGTCAAAAACGAAGGCGAACCCGGCGGTGGACCATTTTGGGCAACCAATCCCGACGGAAGTGTTTCTTTGCAAATAGCTGAAAGTTCGCAAATTGATACAAAAAATACCGAAAAATTAGAAATTTTAAATCAAGCAACACATTTTAATCCGGTAGATTTAGTGTGTGGCGTTAAAGATTTTAAAGGTAATAAATTCAATTTAACCGATTTTAGAGATATGGAAACCGGTTTTATTTCTGAAAAATCGCAAGACGGAAAAACTTTAAAAGCTCAAGAGTTACCCGGCCTTTGGAACGGTGCTATGTCTGATTGGATTACAATTTTTATGGAAGTGCCGATAGAAACATTTAATCCGGTAAAAACGATTAACGATTTATTAAGAACTCAACATCAATAATTTTCTTCTGTAAGATAAAAAAAGCGGTATTTTAAACCGCTTTTTTATTTTATTTTTTTTTGTAAAAAAAATTAAATATTATTTAAAATATAATTTACTACAAGCGAATAAAAAATACCAAACAACATTATCACCTTCATTAATAAACTTGCAATACTATAATGTTTTTGAGTATTGGCTCTCAAAATAATAACGATGAAAACCAAAAATGGTAATACAATAGATAATCCTATGTAAAGACCAGACAACCAGTCGTTTAAGAATGTAAAATACAAATAACCGATAGCAGTAACAGTAAATAAAGAAAGCAAAATAACAATAAATTTGGTAGTTGTAATTCCGGTTATAATTGGAATAGTGTTGCCTCCGTACATGCTATCGCCTTCAAAATCTTCGGTATCTTTAACAATTTCGCGAATAAGGGTAGTTAAAAATGCAAACGCTGAAAAGGCTGTTACCCACATAAAAATACCGTAAAAATTAGCTTCATACAGCATAATTATTTTGCTGTAAAATTTATTTAAAAGAGGCAGTTCGTATAAAATAACCATTAAAGGAACTAAAGCCGTAAGAAAAGCAACTACCAAATTGCCTACTAAAAATTGTTTTTTGTAAGAAGTGGTGTAATACCAAAGTATTCCGGTAATAATTAAAAAAATAAACCCTAATTTATAAATGCCTATTTTCCATGAAACATAGAATCCCAAAACAACACCTAACAGATTAAAAATCCAATGTAAAGTCATGGCTGTGCGGCGATTAATGGTTTTACCAACCACCACTTTTTCGGGTTTATTAACTTGGTCAATGCGCCTGTCAAAATAATCGTTTATTATATAGCCTGCTGCCGTTAAAAATATTGTTGCCAAAACCAAAAACAGAAAATCAAATTCATTCATTTGTAATTCTAATTTGTACATTTGATAAATGCCGCTTACTTTCATTGAAAAATGCTCCAACATTGGTTTTATGATAAAAAAACGCATAAAATACTGAGTTAGAGCAATAATTATTAAATTGGGCAATCGAATTAGACGGAAAAAGCTTAGCATTTTTTTTATTTTTTAATTTATAATTTATTTTAACTTTATGTTTTAAATATTTAATAACGTAAATAGCTTGTAATCAGATTTATAAAAATAGAAAAATGAAGTTATAGCTGAAAAATTATAATAACTAATTGTTACATAGTTAAAACATTCTATTGCTAAAATATCACAAAAACTTGAATTAATTTTTTTTTTTTTTAGAATTATTCATTCTATTTTAACGCTTCTCAATATTTAACAATGCAAGAACTGAGTATTTAAAACCAAGTTTTTTAAAGTAGAATGATGCAAATTTATAAAATCTTTAGATAAAATTATTTTTTTTATTTTTTTATAAAAATCTAATCTTAAAAAACCATAAGCTAATTTGAAAAAATTGAAAACTGTTACTTTAAAAACAAAAAAAAACTCAGAAGGCTTAAATTAGCAACTATCTGAGTTTTAATACTTTGAGTTTTTTATTCCCAAAATTAAACTCTATCTAAATCCTCAAAATCTACATTGGTAAAATCATCATTTAAAATAACTCCCGAATTATCATTGTCTTGATATTCAAAGTTTTCGGAGTTTTTATTGATAAAATTGACCACTTCGTTCAATCCTTCTGAAAATTTATCAAAATCTTCCTTGTATAAGAAAATTTTATGTTTTTCAAAATGATAACCCCCGTCATCGTGAAAACGTTTCTTGCTTTCTGTAACGGTTACATAAAATTCATTTCTTTTAGTTGCCTTAACATCAAAGAAATAAGTTCTTTTTCCAGCTCTAACAGCTTTTGAGAATATCTCATCGCGTTCCATTCTTTCGGCACTTTCTCTTATTCCGTTTTCTTCCATCATCGTCATTCTTAGATATTTATATTAAGTAAATTCATTTTTATTTTACTTTGAAAAAACGAGTCAAAAATAAAAATTTTTTTTAAACTACAAACATAAAATAAACGGTGGTGATTCAAAAAGTATGATAAAATAAAACTTTAACAATAAGGAAATT
>DYNA01000162.1 GCA_020721325.1 Paludibacter propionicigenes | reverse complement strand
ATTATAAATTGTTAATTGCTTATTGTTAATATTGTATTATTATTAATTAAATTTAGGTTATTGTTTTATATTTTAGTTTATTATGATTTATAAACTATAAAAATTAATAATTGAATATTTAATCACTAATAATTATAATTAATAATTAATAACTAACAATTGAAAATTAATAATTAACAATTAATAATTAACAATTATTAAAAAACATGGCAAATTTTTATATAGACAATGAAGATTTAAAATTTCATTTGTCGCATCCTTTGATGAAAAAAATAGTAGCACTCAAAGAAGACGGCTACAAAGATAAAGACCAGTACGACTATGCTCCGCAAGATTTTGAAGATGCGATGGATAGCTACGACAAGATTTTAGATATAGTGGGCGACATCAGTGGCAACATTATTTGGGAAAATGCCCAATCGGTTGATGCTGAAGGTCCGCAAGTAGTTGATAACCGCGTTATTTACGCTCGTGGTACACAAGAAAACCACGATGCCTTGAAAAACAGCGGTTTAATCGGTATGGCACTGCCGCGCAAATACGACGGCTTAAACTTTCCGATAGTTCCTTACGTTATGGCAGCCGAATTGGTGTCGCGCGGCGATGCCGGATTTGCCAACATTTGGGGCTTGCAAGACTGCGCCGAAACCATCAATCAATTTGCTTCGGAAGACTTGAAAATGGAATTGCTCCCAAAGTTCAACAAGGGCGCAACCGCCGCTATGGATTTGACCGAACCCGATGCCGGTTCTGACCTTCAAGCCGTTCAGTTGAAAGCCACTTACAGCGAAAAAGACAAAACGTGGTATTTGAACGGTGTTAAACGCTTCATTACCAATGGCGATGCCGATATTTCTTTGGTTTTGGCACGTTCGGAAGAAGGCACAAGCGATGCACGCGGTCTTTCGCTTTTTGTTTACGAAAACGACAAACAAACCCTCAAAGTACGCCGCATTGAGCATAAATTGGGCATTATCGGTTCACCTACTTGCGAATTGGTTTTTACCAATGCACCCGCACGTTTGGTGGGCAGCACTCGCATGGGCTTGATTAAATACGTTATGTCGCTCATGAACGCAGCCCGTTTGGGCGTAGGAGCGCAATCCGTTGGTATAGCCGAAGCAGCCTATCGCGAAGGTTTGGCTTACGCCAAAGAACGTGAGCAGTTTGGAAAAGCCATTATTGAATTTCCGGCAGTTTACGAATTGCTTACCAACATGGAAGCAAAGACAAAAGCCATTCGCTCTTTGCTTTATGAAGCCTCCCGTTTTATTGATATTTACAAAGCTTACGAAGAAATTTCGACTCACAGAAAACTCACGCCCGAAGAGCGCGAAGAATTGAAACATTATCAAAAGTTAGCCGACATTTTCACGCCGCTTTTGAAACTCATTTCCAGCGAATACAGCAATCAGATAGCTTACGATTCGTTGCAAATACACGCCGGTTCGGGCTTTATGAAAGATTACCCCATTGAGCGCATTTATCGCGATGCCCGCATCACTTCCATTTACGAGGGAACATCTCAGTTGCAAGTAGTTGCAGCCATTCGCGGCGTAACCACAGGCGGTTATTTAAAGCAAATTCGTGTTTACGAAAAAGAAGAGATAGCTCCCGAATACGAATATTTCCGCTCGCAATTGATGGCAATGACCAATGAATACGAAGAAACGGTAGCCAAAGTAACCGCCGAAAACAGTAACGAATACATCGACTTCCACGCTCGCCGCATGGTAGAAATGGCTGGAAACATTATTTTGTCGTATCTTTTATTGCTCGACACGCAGCGCGATGCCAAATACAAAAACAATGCTTTCGTATTCTTAAAAATAGCTCAAGCCGAAAACAAAGAAAAAGCCGCTTACATTAAGAACTTTGAAATGAAAGACTTAGGCATTTTTAAAAAATAACTTTTGATAATGTAAATTGATAAACGGCTAAATTTTGCCAAAGTTTAAAAATTGGAATGTTTATTTTGCATAAAAAATTTGAAACACAAATTCCCTTATTTTTTAAAAAATCATAAAATAAGCTGGAAAAGTAAAATTTATTTTGAATGCAAAATAAACAGACTAATTTTAATGCAAAAAAATGAAAAAAATAATCGGTTTCTTTTTACTAATTGTTTGGTCGATGATAGCTTTATCGCAAACGGTTACGGTAAAAGATAATGAAACTGGCGAATTGCTCGATTTAACCATGATAATGAGCGAATTGCCAAAAGTTTTTGTAACAACAAATTCGCAAGGAAAAGCTGATTTTTCGGGTTTTAAAAATTCCGAAAAAATTATTTTCAGCAGGCTGGGTTATAAAACGCAAATATTTAGTTTTCAAGAAATTGAAAAAATAAATTTTGAAATTTTACTTTCCGCTTCCTCAATATCATTCGATGAAATAGTGGTTTCGGCAACGCGCTGGAGTCAAACTTCTAAAAATATTCCGGCAAAAATATCGGTGCTTTCGCCCAAAATTGTAGCTCTTTACAATCCACAAACGGCAGCCGATTTATTGGCTGCTTCGGGCGAAGTTTTTGTCCAAAAAAGTCAGCAAGGCGGCGGAAGCCCAATGATTCGCGGTTTTGCTACCAACAGACTTTTATACACCGTAGATGGCGTAAGAATGAACTCGGCAATTTTTAGAGCCGGAAATATTCAAAATGTAATTTCGTTAGACCCTTTTGCCATTCAAAATACCGAAATATTTTTCGGACCCGGCTCGGTTATTTACGGAAGCGATGCCATTGGCGGAGTGATGAGTTTTCAAACATTAATGCCCGAATATTCAATTGCCGACAAAACGCTTGTAAATGGCAAATTTTCAAGTCGTTATTCATCGGCAAACAACGAAATAACTCATCATTTCGATGTTAATTTGGGTTGCAAAAAATGGGCTTTGGTTACAAGTTTTACTCAATCTAAATTTGGCAATTTGCGAATGGGAAAAAATGGAACTGATGAATACTTTAAAACTTTTATTGTTCAGCGAATAGATAATACCGATGTAATTTTTGAAAATACCGACCCTTTGGTACAAAACCCAACCGAATATTCTCAGTCTAATTTGATGCAAAAAATAAGTTTTCGCATTAATGCAGAAAATGAAATTCAATACGGATTTCATTATTCCGAAACTTCACAATATTCGCGTTACGACCGTTTGATTGAACGCCAAAGCAACGGATTGCCAAGCTCGGCGGTTTGGAATTACGGACCTCAAATTTGGCTAATGAATAATTTATCGTTTGCGCACAGCAAAGAAAACCGGTTTTTTGATAAATTTGTTTTTCGAGTTGCTCAGCAGTATTTTGAAGAAAGCCGAATAGATAGAAAGTTCAATCATTATCGTTTGCGCACTCAATTGGAGAAAGTTGATGCTTATTCGGTCAATTTCGATTTTGAAAAAACATTTCAAAAAAACCGTTTTTTTTATGGTTCTGAATACGTTTTGAATAAAGTAAACTCGGAAGGCTCAGCCATAGATATTCGCAATGGAAACAGCATTGAAGTTCCTGACCGCTATCCGATTTCTGACTGGAAAAGTTTAGCCGTTTATTTGAATTACCAGTATGTTGCTTCGGAAAATTTCTTGGTACAAAGCGGTATTCGGTACAGTGCTTTTAAAGTAGAATCGGATTTTACGCGCTTATTAAATTTTTATCCTTTTGATTTTTCAAAAACGACTCTCGAAAATTCTTCAACCACCGCAAGTTTGGGAATTGTTTACAGACCAACCGAAAATTGGAAAATAAGTGCCAATGTAAGCACCGGTTTTCGCGCTCCCAATGTTGATGACATTGGAAAAATGTTCGATTTTTCGAGTGGCGAAGTGATTGTACCCAATACCGATTTAACGGCGGAATATGCGTACAACGCTGAACTAAGCCTCATTAAAGTTTTCGGTGATTTTCTAAAAATAGATATTACCGGATTTTATACATTTCTTGATGATGCAATGGTACGAAGAGCGTTTACTGTAAATGGTGCCGATAGCATTTTGTACAATGGCGAAATGAGTAAAGTTTATGCCATACAAAATGCAGCTTTTGCAAAAATTTATGGTTTTAATGCCGGTTTTGAGGTTAAATTTGGAGCAGGATTTAGTTTTTCTACGCGCTACAATTATCAAGTTGGGCAAGAAGAAATGGACGATAAAACGGTTTCGCCGTCAAGGCACGCTGCGCCGGCGTTTGGGGTTTCGCGCTTTGTTTTTCAAAAAAATAAATTTGTAATGCAACTTTATGCAATTTACAGTGCTGAAGTAAGTTACGAAGATTTAAACGAAGAAGAAAGGCAAAAAACCGTCCTTTATGCTACAGATGCTAACGGAAATCCTTATTCGCCAAGTTGGTACGCTTTGAATTATAAAGCGATGTATCCGATTATAGAAAATTTGTCGGTAAGTGCTGGAATTGAAAACATTACAAATCAGCGTTATCGTCCTTACAGCTCCGGTTTGGTAGCCGCCGGACGTAATTTTGTGTTTAGTCTGAAATTGAATTTCTAAAAATTCAATACTTTTTATGTTCGATTGTTCTTTTTTTTATTTTCAGGTATTTTTTTCAAAAAAAAAAAAACTTTTTTTTAAATTTAGAAATAAAAAAATGAACAGTAGAACTATGAAAGAATTTTATTCATTTCAATCATCAACAAATTTCTATCAATGGGCTTTTTTAAATAAGCTATTGCACCTTTTTGCAAACTTTCTTCTATTACATTGCGTTCGCTAAAAGCACTTACCATAATTACCGGAATATTTTTTATGGACTCTTGTTGGCTTTTTTGTTCCAAAACTTCAATTCCGTCTAACTCGGGCATTCTAATATCGAGTAAAACCAAACTAATTTGTTCACTTTTCATCATTTTAAGAGCCTCTGTTCCGTTGGTAGCAGTAAAGACTTCATAATTGGCTTTTTCAAGTATCCGTTTCAAAAGCAAAACATTGATAGGTACATCATCAACAACTAAAATTTTATGGGTAAAATTGTTTTTCATAATGTTATAAATCGGAATATTTTTTTGTATTTCTGTCCACATGTTTTTTATTTTTTTTTAAAAAGCTTTTTTGCTTCTTTAAAATTCTAAACAAAAATACAATGATAAATCTTTAAACGAAAGTGAAAAAATACTGAAAGGTAAAAAAACGAAGTTAAAAGATTAAATTTTGCGTTTGAAATAAAAATTACAAGATTGAAAGAAGTAAAAAGAAAAAGTTTAAATTGGGCAAGTATTTTTTAAGTATCCAAATACTTGTTTTTTTGTTTTTATAAAAAAATAGAATGTATATTAAATTGTTTCCGGTTTTAGGAATTAGGTATTGGGCTAAAAATTAATATTTTTGCCTAATTACTTAGCCACAAAACTTTATACCTTTTAATACAACCCAATACCTAATTCCTAAAACCTAATTCACTTCAGTATTAAGTGAATTTTGGCATGAAAATGCTTTGAAATGATTTTTTTTTGATAAAAAAAGGTTTGATTTACAAAAGTTTATCGTTCTATGAGCCATTCTAAGGCATCGGCTTCGTTAGAAAAAATTTTCACATCGCTATTTGTTATTTGGTTGTAAATGTTTAACATCACTTTTTTTGCCAAAGAAATTCCGATAACGGCTTGTTTTTTTAAGTAAGGTTTTGCTGCTTTGGCAGATTCTTTTAAACGGTCAAATGTATTGCCAACTATAAAGCTATTTTGAAAATTAACGAGCATTAATTGCGAGTTAAGTGCTTTATTCTCAATGTTTTCTATGCGAAAACGATTGGTCATTTTTAACACTTCCAAAAATTCTTTTTCCGTTTTTATTTCAGAATAATCTACGTAATAAATCAACTTTCCTTTGTATTCTTTAAAAGAAGCTCTTTCCATTATTTATCAATTAAAAACTTTTTTGGTATTTTGCATTGCCTTTTTTAAAAAAATTATTCATCAAAAGGATTGTTTTCAAATGAATTGTTTTCAAATGAATTGTATAAATACGGATTGTTGGAGCGTTTTGTAAATTGAACTCCCAATTCTATATTTTTGGTTAATTTGTATTTTGCACCTACGGAGTAATTCAAATTGTCGAAAGCATTGGGATTGAGCGAAGAAGAAGTTGGGTGAATAGAATAAAGCACCGAACCGTTTACTTGCAATTTTTCATTGACTTGGTAAATTCCAGAGAAATGCAAATAATTAGTTATCAAACTGTTATTTGTTTCGTTGCTCGAAAGTAAAGTGTTGTGGCTCATAATTATTCCGGCAGCCAACGAAAAACGCGGAGTTAATTGGTAATTCAAATTCGGATTGATGTATGTAGAAAGTGCCGAACCGTTTTTCCAAGTCATAAGCGAAGTTCCCAGATTGACTTGAAAAGAATATTTTTCTCTTATCTTTTCATTGTCGTTTTCTTCTGTAACACCTGAATTTACTGGGTTTGAGTTGATAATGTACTCTTCTTCAAAAGTTTGAGCGTTTACCGATAATGCCAACAAACTGAATATAAGAATAATAAGTGTATTTTTCATTTTATTTGTATTTTATTTTAAAAATTACTTCAAAATTTAAAAAATGTGAATTGTATGTATGTATCTAAAGACTTGCTTGCAAGTTAAAATAATATTTTTTTATTTTTTGTAAATACTTTATTATAAACATTTTGTTTGAATTTAACAACGTTTTTTTAAATTATTTTTAAAAAAAAATAAAAAAGGAATAAATTTTAAAATAAGCACAGCAAATAGCTTAAAAAAAGAGCAATTTTGGGAATTTGGGACAAAAAAAAATTAAATTTTTTACCAAATATCGTTTTCGCCCACCGGTTCACGTCCTATAACAATGTCGTGAGTTTTTTCGCTCAAAAAGCAATTGTCTTCGTTTCTCAAAATGGTTACTAAATTATTCATTTCCGATAAACTTTTAAAACTCATTTCAAAATATTTTTGAGTTTCCAGATTTAAACGCATTTTATACGTTTCGCTTGTTGGATTAGCTATTACTGTGTAGGTTTCAATCTTTATTAAACTCATAATTTTTTATTTTTTTCATCAATCAATTAAAAAAACTCTTTTTTACAAAATTAAAATTTTTTTTTAGAATAAAAAAATTTCTTTCAATTTTTTTATTTGGTTTACGAATGATTTTTGTGAAAATGTTTTGGCACATAGAGTTGCCCAAACGCAAAGTCAAGAGAAACAACGATTTAATTCATTGCGTCTAATCTTTTAGGTTTTTTAAAAAAAAAATTTCACACAAATTTTTTATTAACGGCTTAAATCCGTCAGTCTTTTGCAAACGAACTGAGATGCGTTGTATCAATTGTTTGTAAAATACCTACAATTTAATGAACAATAAACTGTATATCAAATTATTGACACAATGGATACCAGTAAATTAACTTATCAATTTTAGGCAATGTACAAAGTGTATAATTTTAAAAATCATAACAATCGACATGCAACTTTTTTTATTCAACACTTTAGAAACATTTGCCTATATTGAAAAGGGGTTAATCGGGTTGATTTTTTAAATTCTTTGTTAAAATGCGAAAGATTTCCGAAACCGGAATCAAAACAGACCTCACTTATTGACTTTTCACTCGTTTTCAATAAGTTGCAAGCGTGCTTGATGCGAAATTCCATAACGATTTCAATGGGTGTTTTTTTTGTAATTTGCTTAAAATAACGACAAAACGATGTAGTCGTAAAGTGTGCAAGTTCCGATAAATCGTTAAGCAATATGTCGTTTGTAAAATTCTCAACAATGTAAGAAAAAACTCGATTGAACCGCTCTGTTTCTTTGTGTGTAAAATCTAAACTTGAAAACTGACTGTCAATCAGTTCTGTTTCTGTTGATTGCGCAACCAGATAGAGAATTTCCAAAAATTGAATAAAGTTTTGAAACGAATTATCTGAATTTTTAAAATACAGCTTTTTAACAATTTCCCCTCTGATTTTGCCCTTAATCAGTATTCCCGAACTTGATTTTTGAAATAAATTCTTTAAAAATTTCAATTCCGATATTTGAAAGTTATTCGTTTCAAAAATATCGCTTCTAAACTGCAAAACTTTTGCTTTTGCGTACTTGTCATCAGGCTCTTCCGGTACATTGCTTTTCCAGCAATGCGGTATGTTTGAGCCAATTAACACCAATTCGCCTTCGGTGTATTCCGAAATGTTACTGCCCACAAACCGTTTTCCGCTGCTACTTTCAATATAAGTCAGTTCCAATTCGGAATGAAAATGGTAGCTTCCATCAAATTTCGGCATACAAAAGTATCTGTAAACAAAAGAGTTATCATTGTTTTGAGGGATATGTTCTAAAACTTCTTTCATTTTACTTATTTTATCTTTGTAATCAAAAGAAAACTTAATTTATGACAAAATAACATCATTTTTGGGAAATATTGGCAAATGATTTCAATTTTTTTCCGAATATTTTTGTAAATAAGTAATTTATCAAAACACAAATATATAAAACTGATAATAAACAATTTAATACTTTTGCTGGCTTTTATGGGCAATATTTTAGCTCAAAATAACAGTCAATTTGTGAATGTTTTCATTGGCACCGACGGAACGGGACACACATTTCCCGGTCCGTCGATGCCATTTGGAATGGTGCAACCCGGTGTGGATAACAAGGACAGCGATTGGGCTTATACATCTGGTTATCAATACAAAGACACTACCCTGCTCGGCTTTTCGCAAACCCGTTTTAGCGGAACCGGAATTGGCGAAATGGGCGACATTCTTTTATTGCCTTTTGTAAAAACCGAACCGGAAAACAAGCAAAAAAGTTACAAAAAAGCAAGCGAAAAAGCCGAAGTTGGTTATTACACATTGACAAAAAACGATGGTGTAAAAGTGGAACTTACAGCATCGGAACGAGTTGCTTTTCACAGATATACATTTCCGCTGAAAGAAGCTTCTTTATTGATAAATTTTCAACACGGATTGAAGTTTCTGACCGACAGTTTGGTGTTGGAAAGCGAAGTGAAAATTGAGAACAACAATACCATTTCCGGCTTTTGCCATACCAAAAATTGGGTTGAAAGAAAGTATTCTTTTGTCATTCAGTTCGATACGCCTTTTTCTTCCTCAAAACTTCTATCCAAGGAAAAAAAGGGAAATGCGCCCAAATATATCTTTGAATTTCAATTAGATAAATCGAAACAATTGCAAATTAAAATTGCGCTTTCAACCGTAAGTATCGAAGGCGCAAAGCTCAATTTGAATACCGAATCTGGGGTATATACAATACACCAATCTATATACATAAATATGTTAAATTATA
>DYNA01000031.1 GCA_020721325.1 Paludibacter propionicigenes | reverse complement strand
ATTGTTTTATTGCTAAAAATTTTTTTTATTTAATATTTTTATCCAAAGTCTAATAATAAGGGAATAAGGTTTTCCAGCGAAGTTTATTTCGTTTGTTACTAAGGGAATAAGGTTTTTTTATTCTGATTTTTAGCCTTATTTTCTTGGTAATTTTGAAATAAATCGGATTGCCTTATTTAAAATTTATGCAAATATACAAAAAAAGTTTGAAATGTGCAACAAAAATTGAATTTTTTTTTTAATGGGAACACTGATTACACGGATTGGACTGATTTTCACGGATTTTTTTTTGACCACGAATGTACGAATTTTTTTGTTTTCACGCAAAGACGCAAAGACGCAAAGTTTTTTTTAATGGGAACGCTGATTTTTTAGGATTGTTATGATTTTTTAGGATTTTTTTGTTTAATAAACGAGATAAAAGTAGTTTTTAATAGTTTATATAAAAATAGTTTTTAAAAAAATAGTTATAAAAAAGCATGTATTTTAAATTTTAACATTTTACAAAGAAATATTAATCTATTTTACCTTATTGATTTTCAATAAAATAAATTTTATACTGAAAAAAAATGTAAAAAAAATTAAAAAAAAGTGGAAAAAAATTTGCATATTAATTTGGTGTTTTGTAAATTTTGCAAATCGTGGCGTATAATTCCGAATCCTTCTATGGCATAAGCTAAAACGTCAATTCTTTTCGATAATTCCTTTTCTACCTTATCTTTTTCTTGTTTCAAACGCTTGTTTTTATTTTGTATATGCTTCAAAAGCAATAAGATAAGCAACGAAAAAAAGACTAAAATGGCAATAATCATACTTGTATAAAATTCTGTTTGTAAAAACAGTTTTTTAGCGGTTTTCTAAAAATACTAAAAATTACATTGTTTATTAAATTTCCTTCCGTCCGACTTGTTTGGTTGATGACTATACACTAAAACATTTATAATGAACAACATCGGTCAGACCGTAAATAAATTATAAATTAACAAATATCAATTTGCATCAAATCTATAAAGTTTTATAAAAAAAACAATTGATTCATTTTTTCAAAATGAAAATGAAAAACACTTACTTTTTCTTATGGTGCATAATACTAAAAACGGGATAAATTTTAATATTTATTATTACGTAACTACATCTTTTCCAAAGTTCTATAACATTGGAAAAGTTAAATAACAAACTGTTTGCAGTATATACAAATAAAAAATCGTTAGGGTTCTTTTTTTAATATAATTTTAGGATTTCTGACGCATTAAAATGTTTGCCGAAAAAATCAATTTTTATCGGTAGCCTTTTCGGTCAGAGTGGCAAGTGTAAAAAATAAATAGGCATTTGTGTAAATCTTTAAAAATAAACAAAATAATATACAAAAAATAATATTTTGTTAATTTATTGAATTTGAGATTATTCGTGCGTTTTGTATTCTTTTTCGAGCCGAAGCAAAAACTCTTTTCGCCAAATTCCGCCACCAAAGCCAACCATTTTGCCGTTTGCGCCTATTACACGGTGGCAGGGCGTAATTATCCAATTCGGATTTTTATTATTTGCCAAACCTACGGCTCTACTGGCTTTGGGGTTTCCTATTCTTCGGGCTATTTCGCCATACGAAACCGTTTCTCCGTAAGGAATTTTTCTCAATTCAGTCCACACTTTGCGTTGAAAATCCGTTCCGACATCTTCATTGATGTTTAATTCAAAAAAATTTCGTTTGCCCGAAAAATATTCTTCCAATTGCAACTTGCATTTATTGAGCTGGTTCAAAGAAGTTTCGGAGGAAAATTTCGATTCGCCTTCAATGGTCTTCATGTAAAAAATCTGCTCATCAGTTCCAGTAATTTCTATGGTGCCAATGGGCGAATAATATGCAATTGTTTCCATTTTTTTTGTAAAAAAAATTAACGAATGATTATCGTTATGCAATTCCGGTAAAACCCATAAAAGCCATTGCCAAAAGTCCGGCAACAAGCAAAGCTATAGGCGTTCCTTTCATGCCTTGCGGAATGTTGGTCAAATCGAGTTGCTCGCGAATGCCTGCAAAAAGGGTCAATGCCAAGCCAAAGCCCAAAGAAGTGGCAAATGCAAATACCACACCTTCTAAAAGATTGTAATTCAAACTGGGCGAAACTGCCAAAATAGCAACTCCCAAAACAGCACAATTGGTTGTAATCAAAGGCAAAAAGATACCTAAGGCTTGATACAATGCCGGACTTACTTTTTTCAAAATAATTTCAACCATTTGTACCAAAGATGCAATAACCAAAATAAATGTAATGGTTTGCATAAAACCAATGCCTAAGGCATCGAGTATGTATTTTTGCAACAAGTAAGTAACAATGGTGGCTATCACCATAACAAAAGTTACGGCAGCCGCCATGCCCAAAGAGGTTTCTACCCGTTTGGAAACTCCCAAAAACGGACAAACGCCCAAAAATTTTGCTAATACAATGTTATTAACAAAAATAGCCGATATGATAATTAAAAAATATTCCACTTTTTTTAATGATTAATGTTTAACGATTAATGTTTAATGATTAATGTTTGATATTTTTTTATAATAAAAACAATTTAACAATTTAACAATTTAACCATTTAACCATTTAATTTTATTTGTTGATTTTGTTTACAATGGCAATTAAATAGCCCAAAACAAGGAATGCACCCGGAGCCAGCACAAATATTATCATTCCATTGCTTTCCGCTCCAATGAATTTGAAATCGAAAATAGAGCCATTGCCTAAGATTTCGCGCAAAGCACCTAAAATAGTAAGAGCCAGCGTAAATCCAAGCCCCATGCCCAAACCATCGAGTATCGAGTCGAAGGGATTGTTTTTGGAAGCAAAGGCTTCGGCACGCCCCAAAATAATGCAGTTTACCACAATGAGCGGAATAAACAAGCCCAAAACCGCAAACAAATCGGGCAAAAATGCCTGCATACTTAACTCAACTACGGTTACAAACGAAGCGATAATGACTATAAATGCCGGAATACGCACTTTATCGGGAATAAAGTCTTTCACCAGCGAAACCACTAAATTGGACATCACCAGCACAAAAGTTGTTGCCAAGCCCATGCCCATTCCGTTTATGGCAGAAGTAGTTGTTCCCAAAGTGGGACACATGCCCAAAAGTAGCACAAACACTGCATTTTCTTTTAATAAACCTTTTGTTAAAATATTTATTTTCATAAAATCTATGGTTAAATGGTTAAATGGTTAAATGGTTAAAATGGTTAAATGATTAATTTTTAACAATTAACAATTAACAATTAACAATTAACAATTAACAATTATTTTTTATATTTTTTCATAAATTCGGCGTAAGCCAAATCCACTGCTTGACAAAAAGCCCGCGAACTAATGGTTGAAGCCGTTATTGCATCTACATTTCCGCCGTCTTTGGTTACTTTTACTTTGTAAACTTTGGGGTCTTTGTCGTTGAATTGTTCGCTCCACTTGGATTTGGTTTTGCTCATTTTATCACCCAATCCGGGCGTTTCTTTGTGTTCTAAAACCGAAGTGTTGATAATGGTTCCGTCGGGTTTAAAGCCTACCATAATGTCTATTCGCCCCGAAAAGCCAGATTCACTGTAAGTTTTTACGGCTACACCCACCAATTCGTTGTTTTTCCTTGCCGGAAAAAAAGTAAGTTCGCCGCCGTTGCTCAATTTCACCGTTTCGGCTTCTTTCATGGGATTGTTATCGAAAGGCGGAACGACTTCGGCTATAGCCAATTCCTGTTTTTTGAGTTGAGCTTTTTGAATGGGCGTTTTGGTGAGTTCGTACACAAACCCCAGCGTTGTAGCCGAAATCAACGAAATTACAAAAAGCACCACCACCATATTTCCGAAAGTTGATTCTTTTTTACTTGCCATCTTTTTTCACCTCCCCAAAACGTTTAGGTTTTACATACATGTTAATCAGCGGAGTAGCACCGTTCATAAGCAAAATAGCAAACGAAATGCCTTCGGGATACGCACCCGCTACGCGTATAATGATTGTGAGCAATCCGATACCGATGCCGTAAATAATCTGTCCTTTGACGGTCATGGGCGAAGTAACGTAATCGGTTGCCATAAAAATAGCTCCCAGCATAATGCCTCCGGTAAATAAGTGAAAAAACGGATTGACAAATTTTTCATCGTTCACCAGCCATAAAATGCTTGCAATCAGAAAAATGCTTCCCAAAACCGAAACCGGAATGTGCCAAGTAATGGTTTTAGTAACCAGCATATAAATCATTCCGATAAGCAAAGCCAGCGCGGCTACTTCGCCCAACGAACCGCCAATTTTACCTAAAAACATTTCGGTTAATGAAGGTAAACCTTTTAAAATATCTTGTACTTTTTCGCCGTTTTTGATTCCTTCTTTTAAAATAGACATGGGCGTAGCTCCGGTAACGGCATCGGTATAAGCTACAAAAGAAACCGAAGGCAAAGGGTAGCTTGTCATTTGTACCGGAAAAGAAATCAGCAAAAAAACTCTGCCTACCAATGCCGGATTAAAAATATTAGTTCCTAAGCCTCCAAACGACATTTTTGCAACACCTATCGAAACCAAAGCTCCGATAATGACAATCCAAACAGGTAAATTACTTGGTACGTTAAAAGCCAAAAGCATACCGGTTATTATAGCCGAGCCATCGGTGAGTGTGGGTTCTTTTTTCAACAAATATTTTGAAATAATCCATTCAAAAAACATGCACGAAAGCACCGAAACACTCGTTACCACAATAGCTCCCAAGCCAAAAAAGTAAATGGAAACAAACAATGCCGGAATCATAGCTACAATTACATTTCGCATCAGTTTGTTTACACTCTCCGCGCCTTTGGCGTGGGGCGAAAGCGAAACATTTAATAAATTGCTCATATTTTTTTATATTTCAATATTAGATTATTTTTAAATATAAATAATGAATTATAAATTTAAAATTATTTTTATCAAAGTAAATATTTTAAATTTAATACTTTAAACAATTTGTAATCTCTTAAAAAAATCAATTTCACTTTTATATCACACAAAAGAATATATTTTTAAATGCAAATTATTGTTTTTAAAAATTTAAAAATATACCGAATCATCGAAAAAAGAATGAAAACCCTTTTGTTTTAAACCAAGTATTAATTCTTCATCTTTTGTCCAAAAATCACAAGCAAATTCTAATGATAATGCAACAAATAAAGTGTCTTTTTCGTCAATATCGTTGCATAATCGGTTAGCATAAATTAAATTTTCTAAAGAAATAAATTCTTCATTTACAAAATTAATTTTTTGCAATGTTTTTTCAAGTAATTCATAGACCCCTTCTTCTCCAACTTTTGAAGCTTTAATCATACGTTCTTTATGTTTAAAAATTTCAGATATTAAATAGTTTGGACAATAAAAAACTAAATCATTTTTGTCCAGAATATCTCTATATTTTGAATACTTAGAACGTAAAGACTTGAATATTATATTCGTATCAATAACAACTCGTTTTTTCATTTTTCAGGGCTTAGCAATCTTTTTTTATTATTCTCCCACCAATCCGATTTTATTTCTTCTGCCAATATTTCAATATTTTCATCAAAATCAACCGTTTTTACAAGATATTCCAATCGAATACGATTCATTAAACGAAAAATAACATCTTGTTCTATATATTTTTTATCAATGGTAATTAAAAAACTATTGTTTGTGGTTTGTAATGTTATTGCTTGTTGCATCATTTCATATTTTTTATTGTTTTCAAAGTATTTTATAAAATATATTAATTAAAACGTTTATCTATATTTTTTTATTAAAAAAAAATTATAAAGTTATAATAAAAAAGATTCTTGTTGCTAAAATTTAAAAAAACAACGTTTTTCTTATTTTCAAATTACAGAACCATAGTTAGTTACTATTCAATATTATTTTTTTCTACTTCGCATAATTGCACCTACCGATGCTTTTCCGAGCCTAATATAATCGAGCAAAGGACGGTTCGATGGACAAGTATAACTACATGAGCCACACTCTATACAATCCATAACGCGTTCTTTTTCAAGCTTATCGAATATTTTTCGTTCCGAAAGTGGCATCATTAAATAAGGCTCTAAGCCCATAGGACAAGCACTTACGCATTTGGCACAGCGAATACACTCTTGTACCGTTTTTCGTTTTGCCTCTTCTGTTGGTAAAATCAAAACTCCCGAAGTACCTTTCGTCATTGGCACTTCCGCATTTTTTAAGGCTTTTCCCATCATGGGTCCGCCGCTTACAATTTTTCCGGTATCATCGGGCAAACCTCCGGCTGCTTCTATCAAATTAGTAAGCGGTGTGCCAATTCTTGCTAAAAAATTTGCCGGTTTTTTTACTGATTTTCCCGTTACCGTAACTACCCGTTCAAAAAGTGGTTTGTTTTTCTGAACGGCTTCATAAACAGCAAAAGCTGTCCCAACATTTTGAACCACAGAACCTACCGAAATGGGCAAACCTCCCGATGGCACTTCTCTATTGATACAGGCTTTAATCAATTGTTTTTCACCACCTTGAGGATAAGACACTTTAAGTGGTTGAATGGAAATGCCTTGAAATTTTTTTGCAAGTTTTTCCATGTTCGCAATTGCCAAAAGTTTGTTATTTTCAATTCCAACAATCGCTTTATTTACGTTTAAAGCTTTCATTAAAATAGAAACGCCTACTAAAATTTCCTCGCCTTTTTCCAACATTAATCTATCGTCGGCAGTTAAGTAAGGCTCGCATTCTACTCCGTTGATAACTAACACTTCGGCAGTCATTCCTCTGGGAACCATCAATTTAACTTGCGTAGGAAAAGTAGCACCACCTAAACCAACAATTCCGGCAGTAGTTATTTTGGCAATAATTTCTTCCGCCGAAAGTAAACATTCCTGTATAATTTCGGGTTTTCTGTCAATGGTTTCGAGCCACTCATCGCCTTCTACTTTTATGGTTACAGACATGCGCTTGTAGCCACTTGCATCAAAAGTTTCTTCTATTTTCAGCACTGTGCCCGAAACCGAAGAGTGAATATTGGCAGAAACAAAACCGCCACTTTCGGCAATAATTTGTCCTACCTTTACTTTGTCATTTTTTTTCACAACTACCTTAGCCGGCGCGCCAATGTGTTGCGAAATGGGTATGCTAACCATTTCGGGAGGTGGCAAAACTTCAATGGCTTTTTCAGCCGAAAGTTTGTTATCTGGTGGGTGAATGCCGCCTTTTGAGAATGTTTTTAACATTTTTGATGAGTTTTATTTTATTAAAACATCTTTCAATATTTCTGTTAAATGATGCTTTACAATGTATTTTCTAAATGCCGTAAAACTTAATTCTTTGTTGTGGGCATCTTTTGTAAATTCGTTTATTGTTTTTTTTAATTCTTCTTTTAGCAAATTATTTTTGCTTTTGTTTATAAATTGTACGATAATTTCATAACGTTCTTTTACCAAATCTGCATGGTTGAGGTTTGTATGCTTTATAGTGTAATTTGCTCTTTGATTATCATTTTTACTAATTATTTTTCCTCCTTTTTCAAAACATACAAAATTTTCAATTTCGTCGTATTCGGGGTGAAGGAAAAAAGGTTTTTCAAATTCATTCAAAAAAGCGGCTGAGTTGTGAATATCAATATTTTCAGGCTTTTCTGTTATTTTTGTAGATGAAACTTCAAATCTGTTGCCTTTTGATTTATTACAACTGCTACAAACAAAAAGTAAATTACTCCACGAATTTTTCAGCCATTTGTATTCACTTTGTGGTCTGAAATGCTCAATTTCGTAATTTTTTGTAAGTTTTGTTTCGCAATAACAACATTTTGAGTTATAAACAAGGCGAAGTTCTCTTTTTACATCATCGCAATTGTATGCTTTGTTGCTTTCTAAGCACTTGGGAACGATGCCGATATTTTTTTCTACTTTTATCATTTCATTTCCCTTTCTGCCTCATTTAATGCTTCTTCTACCCATTTTTCAATTTCATTTTCTGTAATCTGAATTTTTAGATTTGCTCTTTCTGCTTTTATTCTTTTTTCAATTCCTTGATTGATTTTATAAATATTGAAATGCCCACTTGTGTCAAGATTTTTTTTATAAAAATCATCTTTTTTCATTTCTCGTGAGCCTGCAAATTCCAAATCAAACAAAGGCGAAGTAAGTACAGAATTTGCCATTAAATTGGAAATTCCAGATACCGGTTCTGTTATTTTTGTTTCGCCGTTTTCCTTGTAAACTTTATAAAAAATAGCATCTTCGCTTGCACCCAAAATAAGTGATGGGCTATGCGTAGAAATGATAAATTGAATACTCGGAAACCAACCTCTGAGTTTTTCCATTATTTTGTAAGCCCATTTTGGGTGCAAAAACAAATCGAGTTCGTCGATGAGAACTGTGCCTCTGAAATCTTGAAGTTTCGTTACATTGATTTGCTTTTTTGACATTCTTTGTATTAAATCGCAAACCCAAATTAAAACCGTTTTGTAACCATCAGATAATTGTCGAAATTCAAGAGGATTTGTGCCTTTTTCGGTAAAAATAACTTTACTTGCGCTTACTTCTATTTCGACGCTTTCGTCAAATAGTTCTTTAAGAAATGATTTTGCCGTTTCTAATTTAAAACTGTTCGCATTTTCAATTCCGTTCTCTTTATCTTCTAATTCCTGAAATTTAAGCTTTTGCAGCCAAGAAATAGGGTCTAATAACTCGGCTTTGGCATAAAATAAGGTTGAATATTCATCTTCCGAATGTCTATCTGAGCTTGCAACAGCATTCCGATTAACACCGTAAGCATAAATGTATTTTTTTTCAGTTTTTGGAATCGAAGAAAAAGAAATTTTATTTTCTGAAATACCTTTATATTTTTGAAACAAAACATTTTCATCTTTCACTTCTTCTGCTATAGAATTTAGCTTCCCCTTTAAAGCAAATAAAATTGCTTGTAGTAAAATGGTTTTACCAACTCCATTTTCGCCAAGAAAATAAATTTCATTATTTGAAAAATTATCTAATATCATTTTTCGAATAGAAAAATAATAATTGATTTCAATTTTAGAAATTATTTCGGCATTATTCATTTTCCTTATTTTTTTTACTCATTTCCACCAAATTTATTTCCGTTTCCTTTTTCTCCGTTTCCACTTTTATTTTCCTTTCGGGAAAACCGATTTCTAAAATGGCATTAGTTGGACATTCTGAAACGCATTTGCGGCAAAGTTTGCAGGCATCGGCGTCAATAAATGCAAGATTGTTTGAAATTGTAATCGCGTTGTACGGGCAAACTTTAAAACATTTGTTGCAGGCTATACAAGCCACATCGCAAGCTTTTTTAGCCGATACACCTTTGTCCATATTCACACACGAAACAAAAATTTTTCGGTCTTTTTTGTTGCGAGTTCTAAGTTCGATAATGTCTTTTGGGCATGCAACAACACAGGCATTGCAAGCGGTGCATTTTTCGTCGATTACTTCGGGAAGTTGGGTAATTGGATTGATATGTATGGCATCAAAATTGCAAACTGCCACACAGTCTCCGCCGCCCAAACAGCCGTAAGTGCAATCGGTATGCCCGCCGTAAAGTGCGTGTTCCATAGCACACGAAAGGGTTGCACCTTGCGGAGAATCAAAAATACTGGTGTTTTTTCTGAATTGTGGCGCACCGCTACACCGAACGACCGCAACTTTAGAATCGACTGCAAGTACTTCTTTTCCAAGTATTTTGCCCACCGAAGCCATTACATCGTTTCCGCCGACGGGACAAAATAAATTGTCCAAATTTTCGGCTTTTACACACGCCTCGGCAAACGGGCGACAACCCGGAAAGCCGCAGCCTCCGCAGTTTGCACTCGGCAAAGCCTCTTCCACCAAGTCAATGCGCGGGTCTTCAATGACTTGAAATTTTTGTGCCACAAAATACAAAATAACTGCCGCTATTACGCCGATAGTGGAAATAGTTATTATGGTATAGATTACAATATCTGTCATTTCTGGTTTTATTTTTTTATAAAAAATTTACCGTTTTATTTTATATGAAAAGCAAATGTTTTTCGGAGTAAATCTTTTTTCAACGACAATAAAAAATAATAAGGAATTAATACAATCAATGATAAAAGCCCCGAAATCAATTCATTTTGCGTAAGCCAAAATGTGAAAATTAATACCAAAAACATTAGTAAAAAAGGAAATACATAGCCCAAAAGCAAGGCTCTAAAACCCAAGCGTTGAGCATAATAAACCACTACGGAGTCGCCGATGGAATAGTTTGACGAAAAATTGTCGATTTCGATAATTTTTTCCTCTACATTGGCTTCCGAACAAATTCCTTTTGCACTGCACGAAGAACATGCCGACTGTGGTATAATGCTCACTAATAAGACATTATCTTTAATTTCTTTTATTTTTCCACTGTGTTGAATGGTTTCTGTATTCACTTTTTTTTTTTTTTTTACAAAAATAGTAACATTTGTTTTTGGCTAATTGTACTTACAAAAATAACATCTTAATTTCTATTTTTTTATATTTTATAACATTTTTACAAAAAAAAATAAATATTTAGAATCATTATAAATAATATATTTTTAAAATAAAATAAAAAAAATAGGTGAAATAAAAATTCAGTATAATAATTGAATTTACAGCTCATTAAACAAAAATAAAAGACTCTGATGTTTTATTAAACAATTGAATTTCAACATTATAAATAATCGTTTACTCTTTATTATTTACCGCTGATTACTTATTTATTCAAATTTTACTTCTTTTAATAAAAAAAAATATATTTTTGCTCACAATCAAATTTTTATAAAAAAGAGATTATCAAAGGAAAAATATAAACCACAAAAACAAATTTAAAAGCATGCAGATTACACGATTGATAGACCTTCCGGTTTGGTTGAACCAAGAAGACCCCGAAATAAATATTTTTTCTGTAAAGAAAAATGGAAAATGGGAAAGTTATAGCCGAAAATTTTATGCCGAAATATCGGATTGGCTTAGTTTGGGATTGATGCAAAAAGGTATTAAAAAAGGCGATAAAGTAGCCAGCGTTATGAATAGCAATCGCCCCGAATGGAATTTTATCGATATGGGAATCATGCAGTTAGGGGCTATTCATGTTCCAATTTATTCCACCATTAGCCTCGAAGAATTTTTGTATGTTTTAAAACACTCCGAATCTAAAATTATTTTTGTTTCCGATAATGAACTTTTTGAAAAAATAAATCATTTAATTATTTCTGAAAAATTAAATATTGAAATTTATAGTTTCGATAAAATTGAAAATGCAAAAAATTGGTACGAAATAGCCGAAGAGGGTCAAAAAATAAACACTCAAGCCAATAAAACAAATTTGGAACAAATAAAAAAACAGGTATTTCCGTCAGATATTTGTTCAATAATTTATACATCGGGAACCACCGGCACGCCCAAAGGAGTCATGCTAACGCACAACAATATTGTAACAAATTTTAGCGACGATAAAAATTTAACAATTTTTAAAACCGGTGATAAATCGATTAGTTTTTTGCCATTATGCCATGTACTCGAAAAATCGGGAAGCTATCTGTATCAATATTATAGAGTACAAGTTTATTATTCCGATATAGCCAATGTAGCCGAAAATATTCGTGAAATAAAACCAGATTTTTTTATTTCCGTGCCACGTATGCTCGAAAAAATTTACGACCGCATTATTGCTACTGCAAAAAATTTATCTTACTTAAAAAAGAATATTTTCTTCTGGTCGCTCAATGTTGGTTTAGAATTTACCTACGAAAAATTAAACAATCCTATTTATGCGTTAAAACTCAAAATAGCACGCAAATTGGTGTTTTCAAAATGGCGTGAAGCTTTGGGAGGAAATATTCGATGGATTGTATCAGGTGGAGCTGCACTTCAGCAAAGGCTCGAAAAAGTATTTAGAGCAGCCGAAATCAACGTACAAAATGGCTACGGACTTACCGAAACTTCGCCCATTATTACTGCCAATCGATTTTTGCCACCGGCTTTCAAATTTGGAAGTGTAGGCGTTGCCATGACCAATGTTTCGGTCAAAATTGCTGAAGATGGTGAAATTTTAGTAAAAGGTCCGAACGTTATGTTGGGTTATTTTAAAGCACCCGAACTCACTTCGCAAGTAATTGATGCCGAAGGCTGGTTTCATACCGGCGATATTGGCAATTTAGATACCGATAATTTTTTATTTATCACCGACCGCAAAAAAGAACTCTTAAAAACTTCCGGCGGAAAATACATTGCGCCTCAAGTAATTGAAAACAAATTAAAAGAATCGGATTTTATAGAACAGGTTTTGGTTGTAGGAGAAGGAAAAAAATTCGTTTCAGCGGTAATTGTTCCAAATTTTACTTTTTTACACAACTGGTGTGCGCACAAGAAAAAGAATTATTCCAGAGAAAGCAAATTAATTGAAATGCCCGATATTATTGAACGTTTTCAACAAGAAATTAATGTTTTTAATGAGAATTTCGGTCAAGTTGAAAAAATTAAAAAATTTATTTTAACCGATAAAGAATGGACACCAGAAAACGGCTTTTTATCGCCAACATTGAAAGTCAAACGTAAAAAACTCTGCCAAGCGTATCAAAATGAAATTAATGCAATGTATCAAACAAACGATTGATAATCAAGCAAAATCAAATGTTTTTAGAGTGCATTTATTTTATGATATACTACGGTAACTTTGCAAAAGTTTAAAATTGGTCTGTTTTTTTGTAAAAAAAAATAAAAATAAATCCCTTTATTTTTCTAAAAAAAAGAAGGGAATAAGGGAGGCAGTGAGTTTTATTTTTATTACTAAGCGAATAAGGTTTTGAAAACCAACCTTATTCCCTTAGTAACAAGCAAATAAACTTCGCAACAAAACCTTATTCCCTTATTAAAAAAAACAATTTTCAAAACAAACAAAAATCCTAAAAAATCATAACAATCCTAAAAAAATCAGCGTTCCATTACGTTATATGGGAAAAAATCCGTCTTATCCATGTTCCCATGAAAACACCCAAAAATAGAAACCTGACATTTTGTCGGTATTAAAAACCCCATTTTACCCCAAAAAAAACCAATTTATTCTCACACAGCTAAAAATCATTCTCACCGCGCCAAAAACCATTCTCACGCAACTAAAAAAGCAGGCGGTTTTGCTCAGAGATTTCTCGTTGCTTAGCACCAAGCGACCCCTGTAGCAAAAGAGTTATTTTTTTTATTTTTTTTATTACAAAATTTTTATATATCTTTGCAATAAGTGTTTGGTTTCATTTTTCTTTGTTTTTTAAAACAAAGCTTGCAAAGATATGAATTTAATATATATGTATATAATTCAATAAAAAAAGTTATATTTTGGAATAAAAATTCCATTTAATAATATTCGATAGTCAAAAAGTCGTTTTATTTTTATAAAACTTTGAAAATTAAAATCTTTTCAGAAATTATACTTACATTATTAACCCATTGTTTTTCCGTTTATTCTTATTTTTATAAACCGAACTTTTAAAAAAGTTTTACGCAATATTGATAATATAACAAATTAATCATTTAGTATAAAAAACTATGAAAAAAATAGTATGTATTTTAAAAAAAGTTTTACTATTTGTATTTATTTTTTCAAATTTAAAACTTGCAGCACAAATCGATACAACCGATTTAATCGATTTGCCTTTTGAAGCCTTAATGGAAATAGAAGTCGTATCGGCTTCGAGGCAAGTGGAAACCTTATCGGAAGTGCCTGTTCCGGTAACGGTTATAACCGATAAAATGATTCAAGCCAGCGCAGCACGCAACTTGCAGGAGTTGTTAATTACCTTTGTACCCGGCATCACGCTTTCGCAAGACCACAACGAGGCAAATGTAGCTATGCGCGGGATTTATAGTTCTTCGCAACAGAAAATATTGATTATGCTCGATGGCTTACGGCTCAATTCGCGTGCATATTCCGCAGCTTTGCCCGATTTTTCTATTTCTTTGGAAAAAATAAAACAAATTGAAATTTTACGTGGTCCGGCATCGTCTCTTTACGGAAATGTGGCTTTAACCGCCGTAATCAATATTATTTTGAAAAAAGGGGAAGAAATAGAAGGCACAGAACTTTCATTAGGAATTGGAAATTTTGGGCAACGAAATTTTTCTGTTCTTCACGGACAAAATTTTGGTGAAAACAAAGATTTATTGCTTTGGGCTTCGTTTTATCAATCAGAGGGCGAAGAAGTTAGCATTGAAAAAGCCGACGATTATTCTCAAAATCCGCATTCCGGCATCGCTTTGGTAGGTGCGTATAGAGACAAACCGGCTTACGATTTTGGTTTGAAATATATAATTGGTGATTTACAGATACTTACAAACGTAAGTCATTCCAAATACGTTGAGCCGTTTACTGCCGGAGGCACAACGGGCGAAGTTTACAATTACAACGATTATAGAACCTATCTCGGTGTAGCTCCGGGACTTACAAGTGCTTCGGAACGATTTTCGGTTCAATATCAAAAAGCTTTTGCAAATGGTTTTCACTGCGATTTAAAATCCTATTTCGACCACAATCAGATTATTGGAATGTTGGTAACCAATCCTAAAGATACCCTATTTTCTGCTATTATGTGGAAGGAATACACGCTTGGTTTTTCTGCCCATGCCGGTTTAAATTACGAGCTTTCGCAGTGGTTAAAAGGCGATTTTTTAATTGGAACTGATGTAGAAAACATGCGCGTTTACGATAGTTTTTTATTGACCGGAAAAGGTGGTGAATTTACAAATGTAAGCGATAGAACTTATTCTCAAGCACTTAAAATAGGCGAAGAAACCATTTATTCCGGTTTTGCACAAATTAAAAACCATTTTACCGAAAAATTTATTTTAAATATGGGTTTTCGCTTCGATAACAAAGACCGTTTTAAAGGAGAAAATGTTTCGGCATTTAGTCCGCGAATGTCTTTAATTTGGTTGGTTTCCGATAAAATCGATTTTAAATTGTCTTACGCCAAGTCTTTTGTAGATGCGCCTTATTGGTATCGATACAATTCCCTTGCCAGTTACAAAGGTTCTGAAGGGTTATTGCCCGAACATTTAACTTCTCATCAGGTTACTTCTAATATTCGATTTACCAAGCAGTTAACTTATCAATTGAACTTTTTTCACAATGATTTAACAGATATTATTTACCGCGACCTTTTGGCAACGGGAGACGAACCGCGCTATAAAAATGCCGGAAAATTAACTTCTATAGGTTTTGAAAATGAAATAACTTTTCAAAGTAAATACATGGTCGTTAATGCCAATGCTACTTATCAATACGCCCTCGATGCCGAATCTTATGGAACAACCGGTTCGGAGATACATAATATTCCGGCATTTACAGCCAATTTGATTTTAAATTTTTATCCTTTGCAGCATTTGAATAAAAAACTGATTGTAAATTTTACAACTCGATACATTGGTGAACAATTATCGCCTATAAATGCCGGATTTAAAGGCGGTGTAGCTTTTGAAGACCTTGAAAACAGAGTAGGAGAGGTGTTGCTTTTTAATTCGGCTATTGGATACTATGGATTGAAGAATTTTTCTATAAAGCTACAAGTCAATAATTTAGCCAATAAGCAATATTCACAAGGCGGAAGTGTGCGTTTTCCTTACCCACAAGCAGGTAGATGGTTTTCGTTACAGTTGGGATTTACAAAATAATTGATCAGTGCAGTATAAAAAAGCTTTTTTTCTGTAAAGTTGTAAAAGAATGAGGTTATAATTAATTGAAATATAAAACTTTGCGTCTTTGCGTGCATTATTGTTTTTAACCTTTTTTTAACTAAACTCATTGATAATTTTAAAAATAGGTATAAAATCTATAAGTCATCGTATTAATTCATTTAACGGTTAAAATAAAACTTTTAAAACACTATTGTTTAATAATTTATTATTTTTAAAATCAAAATGAGAAATTAAATTTAATCCGGGTTTTTTTCCAATTTCTATGCTTCCAAATTGATTCTCGATACCTAAGGCTTTCGCTCCATTTGAAGTAGCCCATTTTACGAGCGTTTCAAACGAAATTTGAGGATAATGCAATTGAATGGTTTTCATTTCATCAAAAATGGAAAGCGAGTGATTAGAAGCCAAACTATCTGTACCTAAGCAAATTAGATTGGCATTTTGCGTCAAAACATCAAGGTCGGGTAATTGGTTTTCAATAAATAAGTTGGCATTCGGGCATAAAACCCAAGCTACTTTGTTGAAGTGATTTTGTGCAAAAATAACATCTTCTTTTTTTGAAAAAGTATTGTGAACCAGAAGAATAGGAGCATTTTTATCTAAAAAGGGAGCTGTATATTGCAGCGAACTATCTGCAAAACCTTCAATGTAATCGAAATTTATTCCCCAATCTTTAAAAGTTTTGTGCAAATTTCCGGTTCGTTCTTTAAAAAGCAAATCTTCGTCTTCCGTTTCTTGATTGTGAATTGAAAGTATTGTTTTTTCATGTTTTTGATTTTCCGAAATGAGTTGAAACAGTTTTTTTGAGACCGAATAAGGGGCATGTGGAACTATATGTGCTTCTAAACCAGCGGTTTCAAATTCCATTTGGAGTTCTTGAGCTTTTGAAAAAATTTTTTCGGCTAAATGAGTTTGAGTGCTAAAAGTTTCAATTAAATTGAGGTATTTGATGGTAGAATTTTTCTTAACTTCAATGGTATAATTGTCGTTGCTTATGTCGGCTACGGCAACAATTCCGGCTGATTTCATGCGCTTATCGGCTGTTTGTGCGGCTTTTATTAAATTAAGCGGGTCTGTTTGTTTTCTTTGTTTTTGCAAATCGGAAATAAATCCCCAAAGATGCGTATGTTGGTTAATTTTATTCCAAAAATAAGAAAGTTCCAAATGGCAGTGTGTATTTATAAATCCGGGTACAATTATTCCTCCATAAAATTGCAAACTCGGTTCTTCTTTTAAAACACCTTTAGTATCAATTATTTCTGTTACAACTCCAGATTCATTAAGTTTAATAATACCGTATTTTAAAATTTCTCCGTTGCCTAAATAAATATAATTTGCACTAAATTTATACATAAAATTTTATTGTTAAATGATTATTTTGTTAAAAAAAGCTGGTTGCATGATTTTATTCGTGTCGCAACGATTGAGCCGGATTTTTCCGCGCCGCCCTAAATACATACAACACTACTGTAGAAAGAGTTATAACGAACATAAATATTCCTACTTTGAAGTAAATAAAAGTATCAAATTCTATATGATAAGCAAATCTTTCCAGCCATTTAGTCATAATAAAATAAGATATTGGAGCAGCCAGAACGAAAGAAATAAACAGCCATTTTATAAATTCAAAAGAAAGTAAAAAAACAATTTTGTAAATAGGTGTTCCAAAAACTTTGCGAATGCCTATTTCGCGAGTTCGTTTTACGGTGGTAAATGCGCTAAGCCCAAAAATTCCTAAAAGGGCAATTATTACAGCCAAAACGGAAAAAATGATGAATAAAACGGCAGTATTTAACTCTTTCTTGTACAGTTCGACCAATTGAATTTGAATTAAAAATTTTTCAAAAATGTTGTCATTTATTCTTTTTTTCCATTTATCTTTCACATATTCAATGGTTTGTGCCGAATTTTCTTTTTTAATACGAATAGCTAAATATTTATAATAATCGTTCTCTTTTCCATATCGAATAACGGTAGGTTTGATTTTGTGATAAAGTGCCTGAAAATGAAAATCTTGTAAGATTGAAACAATTTTAAAATTTTTAAATTCGGTGTTTCCTAAAAAATAAGTCAATCGAGTTGAGTCTGTTAAGTCTTTTATTTTCAAAAGTTTTGCAGCTTGTTGATTGATAGAAATCGCTTCGGAATGGAAAACAGAATCACTTTTTTGTATTTCATTGATATTAAATGTTTTAATAAAATCTTTTGAAACAAAAATTTCGCTCATGTATTCAAGTTTTTTGTTTCCATCTTTCAAGGCTACCGGAAACATATTTTCATCTTCTCCCGGAATGGTATTGAGGTAGCATGCACTTATAATGTTCTTATTTTGAGCTATTTCATTGATAAAATCATATTTTAAAGTATCCAGCGCATAAGCCCTTTTGATGATGTAAATATCGTGGTTTTTAAAATTAAAATTTCTCTGGTTAAAAAAATCAATTTGTTGAATAATAACATCTCTGCTAATGAGAATAATAAATGTAATGGTGAGTTGAAAAACCACTAAAAACCTTCTGAGTTTAAGCGACTTAACACCTAACGAAGCTTTGCCTTGCAAGCTATGAATGGTAGAAATACTCGATAAATAAAAAGCTGGATAAAAACCCGAAAAAAAACCTAAAATAGTAGTAAATGCAACAATATAAATTAAATAAATTGGTTTTTGATAAACAGACGCATAATTGGCATTGGGCGAATAAGTGAGTTCGAGTAGGGCAAGCGCAAACAAAAGCGAAATAAATGTTACCAGAATACTTTCAATTAAAAATTGGAAAATCAATTGCTTACGCGAAGCTCCGGCTATTTTTCGCACTGCAATTTCAATCGAACGCGTTGAGGAACGCGCCGTGGTTAAATTCATAAAATTGATGCTTGCCAAAATTAAAATCAGAAGTGCAATGCTAATAAATAGAACGAAATAAAAATTGGGATATGTGCTTTCAAACTCATTTTCAATATCTTTTGAGGTATGAATATCGCTAAGTTTTTGGATTTTGAAATGATAATAATTTCCATGATTGTAATATTCCGTTATTTTTAAACCCGTAAACTCTTGTAAATGAGGTTCAATTTCTTTTTTATAAATATCGTTCAAGGCTTTTTTTACGTTTTGAATGCTTCCATTTTCTTTTAATAAAAAATAGGTCGAAATCATGTCGTTTTGCCAATTTTGGTATTCTTTTTCAAATTGGAAGGTTTTTTTTATCTCGTTTTGAGCGTATTTCAAATCGGCTAAAGCCGAAAAATGAAAATGCGTATTGGCTGGAAGTGCCTCACACACAGCCGAAACGCGATACTTCCAACCATTATCAAGCTCAAGGGTTTTTCCAATAGGATTTTCATTTTTAAATAAATTATTAGCTGTTTCTTGAGTAAGTATTATCGTTCCGCTGTCTTGAAGTGGGTTGATTTTTTCACCTTTAATTATCTTTAAATCAAAGACTTTATTAAAATTTTGGTCGGAATAATAAAAATCATTTAACGTTTGATAGGCGGTTTTGTAGCTGATCAATTTATGACTTCCTTTGAGTATTTGACAGGTTTTTTCAATATCTGAGCTGTATTTTTCGAGAGTTTTGCTGAGTAAAATAGGTGTTTTTGGTGTAATTCGGGCTTGTTTTTCAAATTGTGTAGAAACATTGACGCGGTAAATTCGTTGATAATGAGTAAAATGCTCATCGAAACTTAAATGATGCGCTACAATTAGAAAAATGAAAATACTTGCAGCCATTCCTACCGAAAGCCCTAAAATATTGATAACTGCATAGGTTTTATGCCTCAATAAATTCCGAATAGCAATTTTTATATAATTCAAATACACTTGTTCTATTTTTCTATTGTTTTTTTGTAAAATTATTTTATTATTTTATTGTTTTTTCTTTTTCAAAATTCTTCATCTTTTTTTGTATTATAAATTCATTTTTTTGAACATTTTAAAAACCATAAAAGCTAAAAAAGCTGCCAAACCGATGGTAATGCTCCATAAAAAATAAATTGGTATTTTAATTTTAGTTTTATTGTAAAGTTTATCTTGATTAATGGCTACTTTTCCCACTTCTACTTTGGTTAATTCGAGTGGAATGCTATCGGTAAAATAATTCAAATCGTACAATGGAGACGCTGTTCGGCTACTGCCAAAGAGTATGTAATAATCTTTATTGGCTTCTAAATGAGCTATTAAGTAAGCGTTTTGTTGAAAAGCTCGTACCGAAATGAGTTCCAATGGTGCATCGTCTTGATTTTCAATTTCAAATCTGAGCTGTTGCGCTTTAAAGTTTGTAAAAAAGAATTCATTGTTGGTGGTAGAATTTAAAACAAATTGAAATTTTTTTCTATCGTATTGTTGTAAATGAAATTTTTTTTCGCCTACGCTATCTATTTTTAACAAATTGGCTTTGCGCAAAAAATAATTCGTTTCGCGAAAGCGAAAACGCATTTTATCAATAAATTCGGGCTGTTTGAACTTTATGGTAATAATGCTTTTGCCTTTAATGGTGGTATTGTCTTGCGAAAAAAAAGGTGAAACCAATTGCATAAAATTTTGTTCGGAGTGTAGATGTTGTTTGTAAAAAACTTTTTTCACAAACAGTTTTTCTTTATTATTAGATGATATTTCGATTTTAAAAAATTTGAAATTGGTAAGGGGCAAATCTTCAATAATTATTTCGGCTTGTTTTTCTTTTTTTGTTTCAACATGAAATACCGAAGAATTTTTTAAAATATACCAATCTTTTTTATTGTTACTTCCTATTATTTTGGCTGTAATAATTGCATTGGTTTTTTCAAAATTCAAAATCAGATTTGAAATTTCTTCTTTTCGTTTGTTTTCTACCAAAATTTGGCGTAAGCCTTTTCTAATGAAATATTTATTTTTAATGATGTCTAATTTTTTCAATTTTTTTGAGTAATTATGTTTTCTGTCGAGCCGCAAAATATAGGGAATTTCGGTGTTGTGGTTGTCAAAAAGGCGTATATCGGGCAATTCATAGCGCAGACGCGAGGTTACATCGGGGTTTAAATAAATATTATAAAACCCGCTGCTGTCTATTTTTTCTACCGTAGCACGCCAATTAAACTCTTGACTGAATGTATTTTGAATTAAAATAATTAAAATAAAAAATAAGATATTTTTTTTCATTTTTAGTCTTTTTTTTAATTATATTGTAACGTAAACGAATGGATTTTTTTGTGAAATTAGCAAAATTTAGTTCATTTTAAATATCTTTTATTATATTTAAACATTAGAACGTAAAAAAATATTACAAATTTATATTTTTTTTATTTAAAAAAATCACATTGTTATTCTTTTAAAATATTGTAAACCATTAGTTTGCGATTCTAATTGTAATGGGTATATTTCGATTTATGATACATAAATGAAGATATTAATAAAACAATTCCTATAAAAATATATTCAATTATTTGGTCTGTTTTTCCTATTCTTGATATATCGAAAAGGAACATTTTCAATACAATGATAAAAAATAAAACCAAAGAAACATTTCTAATACTTTGCAATTCGATAAACATACCCAGCGAAATAAGCAAAAACGCAAAACTTCCCCACAAGAGCGTGTAAGGCATGGCATGTACTTTGGTTATGTAGTGCGAGATAAGAAATCCGCTCCGATATTGATGCATTAAATAAATGTTATCAAGCTCAGAACTAAATACATACAGAAGCATGGCAACCGAAGCCCAGAGCGAAAATATTGCCATAAATGACTTTATTCGTTTGCAAACTATAGCCGCTCGAAGCGATATAAAAATAATAATTAGCAAAATAAAAATGATAATAAAATGTGCATTGTAAGCTAAGCTTTCAGCACCCGATTGCAAGAGGAATGAGTTGCGAACATCAATAAATATGCTGTGATAATAAAAAACATATATAAAAAACGACAAAAAACCCACATACCACGAAAGCATATTCATTTTCCAACGGCTGCTAATGAGTGTAGGGAATGATGCCAGCGATAAAAATGCAAAATTGTAAATACCTAAGTATATTTTTATAGAATTTTCATAATCTACTCTTTGAATGACTTGATAGCGTATTTCTAACAAAAAAGTAAGGTAAAAACCTATTGCCATTAATGCCAAAATAATGCTTTTTAAAAGTTTTTTGGAAATAAATACAAACTTCTCTTTTTGCCATTTCTCTAATCCATAAGCATATAAGCCCAGCATGAGTGAGGCTACAAATGAAATTACAAATCCTTTGTTTATCAAAACCGGCATGGGATTGGACAAAGCCGACGCATTTATATATATTTTCCATAAATCCATGCTCAAACTTATCAGCATCAAAATTAGAAGTCCTAATGAGCTGAGCCTCATGATATTAAAATTTACTTTTTGCGAAAGCCAAAGGATTAAAACCATTTGTATTGACCAAACCAAAGTTATCGTTTTTCCAATCAATTGAACCGGAGGCACTAAGGCTGCGAATAAAATAACCAAGCCCAGAAAAAGATTTAATACATTTACATCGATGTTTTTTTTGCGATAAAGCATTAAAAAGTAAATAAAATTTATTACACCCATTAATGCTGTGAAAAAACCATTATATTCTGAAAATGAAGATTTTATAACTATTAATGCTCCCGAATAATAGCTAATATTAGCTATTATTATCATTGAAAGCTGGAATGACAAAAATTTTTGTTTGCTTTTTATGTTGTAAATTATGTGCATGGTTACAAACAAAAGATAAAAGGCGGTAATAAAGAAAAATGTTTCAAAATTAGGTAACGGTTTTTCTCTTAAATACATCAAAATAAACCAAATTCCAATGAAAACTACGGTTGAATAAAAGGAAATAAAATTTAATATGAGCCATTTTTTGTAATAAACTAATATTAATATTCCCAAATTAATTATAAGTAAATATGAGAATAAGATAAAATAACTGTCTAAACTCAATCGAACCAAAAGAGGTGCGGTAAAAGCGGCTAAAGTGGCAAAAAATGCGAGTTCCATTCGATTGTAAGCTATTGAAAGACTGACTGTAAAGCCCGTTATTACGAAAATAAAAAAAAATGCTGCCCATTCTGAAATTAAATGGTATTCGTCAAAAGCAATGGCTGTGGTGTAGTATAAAATAGCCATTGCACCGCCCAAAAGAACCGAACTGAAAGCTCTAAATTGTTTATGTAAAAAGTGAGAAATAATTACTAACAAGCTGCTACTGAATATTCCTACAAAAACTCTTCCGGCATTATTGAGCCAACTGCTTTCGATGGCATATTTTACAAAAAAAGCAATTCCAAGAGCCAAAACAACTATTCCAATTTTATTTATTATGCTTTCGCCAAAAAATTCTTCTTTAGAATACTTGCTTTTTTTAATTTTTTTTGAAATTTCTTCTATTTTTTCGGGTAAACTACTCGATTTTCGGATTTGTTTGCGCACTTGTTCTTGTTGGCCTTCCGTTTGTAGGCATCTGTATTCGCTGTTGCTGGTGTGTTTGGGTTTTATTTGATTAAAATTTTTAGCTATTCTTCGCTCTTTATCTCGTTGGTTTCTTGTTATTTCCGAATTTAAGCGTGCTATCTGTTTGTAAAGTTTTTCCACTTTTCGGTTCATTTCGCCCTGAAATATAATTAAAACCACCATAACTATTACTATGGCAAGAATGATTACAAGTAAAACCGGAACAGCTATTTGCATTATTTTGATTTATTATGTTTGATTTTAAACGCTTTGAAATTTTATTGCATTTTTCTAAAAAAAATAACAAAATAACACAATTTTTACCACATTCTTATAAAAAATTGTTACTTTGTTAAATTGCATCATTGTAAAAACTAAATAGAAAAACTTAAAAAAAAATCCAAATTTAGTTATTTCCAAAAAAAAGTATTATTTTATTGCATTACCAAAATATTTTAAAAAAAACATGTTTATTCCGTTTACGGCTTTAACCTATTTTTTTTTTAGAAATATGAAAAAATAAAAAACATTCTATTTCTTTTAAAGTTTTATATATCAATAAGAAGATGAAATTTATACCATTTTTTATTTATTTCAAATCTAAAAGTTCTTCGTTAAGTGTTTTAAATAATGGCTGTGGAGTATTTTTTTTAAAAGTGGTAATATACCATTCTTCGTGGTCTATTTTATCAAAAGCCTCTTGAAAAGTTGAAAAATTGCCTACATTATAATTTATCCAATCTTTATCAATAATTTTGGTCATTGCTCCAAATTTCTCTTGATAACTTTTTATTTCTTCTTGGGTTAAAGGGCTTTTTTTCGAAGAAATTTGTATTCTATAAATTACTTTGTTTGAATAAGTTACAGCAGAATCTTCGTTTTGGGTAAAAACACCAAAAGCATTATTTTCAGCTTCTTGCAATTTTAATTCGGATTGATAAAAACTTACTATATCGTTCCATTTCAAGTACAGACCAAAAACTCTTGAAATTTTTAAAATAGCTAAATTTTGTAAATGTTTTATTGCTTTGCAGGTTTTTAAAATATCAAAATCGCTTATCTTTTTTTTGGTTAAAAAAAGAGCTAATTTTCTTGAAACTTCTATATGTTCTACCGCTTCACCAACTAATTTATCTGCCAATTGTTTAGTTGCTATCATTTTAGGTTTTTCAATTTCCGGTATTTTTTTATAAATGATATTAAAAAATAAGGTATCGGCTTGTGTATAAACCCCTGATGCTAAAATAACATTTTCAATGGATTTCTCTTCCAATTTTTTTATTTGTTTATCAAATTGCTTTTGCTCTTTTGGGCTTGCATGAGGATAAATTACTTCAATTCGAGCTATGTCTTGAAGCATTTTATCTGATTCTTGCATCAAGTTATCGGCTTGTTCGTAATATTCGTAATAAGGCTTTACTTTGTCTAACTCCTTCTTTGTCAATTCGTTCATAACCTTTTCGTATAGCTCAATTCCCGATAGTTGCGAAAAGGCTTCCATGCTTGTAAAAAAAGTTAAAAAGGCTATTATGTATAATTTCATTTTTATTTAGTTTGGTTCTTTTTACAAATTACTTTTTTTATAAAAAAGCCTTTATTTTTTTCTTTTTTCTTTTTTGTAAAAGTAAAAATAATTTGCTATTTTTTATGAATATAGAATAATACAAAGTTATAATTTTTTTTTTGTCTTTTAAAATTTACATCAAAATTTTGATTAAAAAAAAAAAGAACGTACTAAAGCTCTATAAAACAATGAATTATTATTTTTTATTAAAATTATTTTTTTTTGAATAACATTTTGTAAAAGCCTTAAACAATCGGCTTTTTTGAAAATTTAATTTTGCGTTCTTACATCAATTAATTTTGCTAAAATTGAAATGGCTATTTCTTCGGGTGTTTCGCAATTGATGGATAAACCCATTGGCATATTTATTTTTTCAATTTCTGCTTGCGCAAAACCTTTTTCGAGCAAGAATTGTTGAGTTTGAGCTATTTTTCGGCTGCTGCCTATCATTCCCAAATAGGCAAATTTTCGTTTTAAGGCACTGGCTATCAATTCTTTATCTAAGCCATGTTCGTGCATTATCGAACAAATAAACACATTCTCATCAAATTCTAAGGTTTCAAAGGCTTTTTCGATACTTAAATTCAAGGTTTTAACATTTGTATTTGTGTAATGTGCAAAAATTTCATTTCGGCTATCAATCACAGTAACTTGAAATTGAAGCTTTTCCGAAAATTCGCTCAACGCTTTTCCTATGTGTCCACCGCCAAAAATATAGAGTTTTTTTTGTACATTCAAGGGTTCTATAAAAATCTCAACCACACCTCCGCAGCTCATGGCATGGTCTTTTTCCAATTTATGTTTAAATACTTGAGCTTGAGAACTTTTAAGAACTTCAAGTGCATTTTTGATACACTCTTTTTCTAAAGCACCGCCTCCAATGCTTCCTTGAATTTCGCCTGTTTTGTAAACCAACATTTTCGAGCCGGCTTTGCGAGGAGTTGAGCCTTCGGTCTTTGTAATGGTACAAAGAGCTGCCGATTTTCCATTTTTAATTAATTCCGCAATTTGTTGGTAAATTGAATCCATCGATTTTTTTTGAATACTTTTTTTGAAAAAAAAAAATTTTACCCGTTTTTTTACAATTATTTTTCTTGAATAATTTCAATTTCATCAAAAACAATGGTTTGATGTCCGCAAACCCTTAGCCCTAAGTAATTTATATTCATGTAGTTGAAATCACCAATGCTTATTTTTGTATCGTTCAAAAAGAACTCATAATTGTTTCCGTCCACATGAATAATCATATTAATAGGGTGTTTTTCATCGCTCAATATACCGGTTTTTATAAAATCCGGAATAATTGTATATTGGTCATTTTCGCAACGAATTGAACGCGAATCGCCCGAACTACGAGTCTGAAAAGCCGTGTAATTCAAGTCATCGGCTAAAAACATTACCCCAAAATTGGCATCTTCGCCCGTGAGCCAATACATTTTTATTCTTACAGTATATTTACTGGTATTAGCTGGTGGCAAAGTAATTTTTGGATTAGATACAGCCCAGTAACATTGGTCAGTGTCGTCGGTTGTGTATATATATTTTCCGTTTTCTATTGTCGATTCTTTTATTCTTTTTTCTTTTTCGTCCCAATTGTTTGAAGTTTCTTTAAAATCGTCTGAAAAAATGATTTCGCCGGTTGCTAAGTTTTTGATTTCAATGCTGTTAAAATCAACTATTTGCTTGTCGCAAACGCGTAAAGCAAATTTTGATATTTTCATATCTTCCAAACTGCCTTCGTGTTTTGTAACCTCGTTAACCTTGTGCAAATATTTATTCCCTTTTACTTCAATGGTTTGGGTAACTTCGTCGTTTGTTGCAAATTTTGAAGTTGTCCACGAATTTAGTTTTATCCATGTATTGCCTTTGTACACTGAATTGGCGGTATTGCCATCGGCTCGAATTACAAAAGTATGGTAATTTTCACTGTCTTGCATCAGCATTAAGCCATATTCATCGAAAGAACCACGTTTCCATGTGGTTTTCAATGATATGCTGTAATGGCTCGGAAGGATTATTTCTTTTTCGTCCCAAAAACACCAATCGTCTCTATTGGCATTAAAATTATAAACTCCATTTTCAATTTTGCGTTTTATTTCGTATTCGTTGAAAATATCCCAGCCATTATTATTATTGTCAAAAGTTTCCGTAAAGTGCATCAATTCGGGTGGTGGCTCTTTGTTTATAATGCGCATGATGATGTTGTAGGCTATTAAAAGAACTACTACACCGGCTATTATCAACCAGTTACGCCGAGTTGTTGCTTTTTTAGCATTTGCCATAATTTCGGCACGCACTTGTTTTTCAATGCTATCAATTTCTTGTTTTGACAAATTGGTCATCTCAACCAAAGCTTCTTTGTTGGAATTGATGACATTAGCCGATTCTTTTTTTTCTTGAAGTTCTTTGTCTTTTTCAAGAACTCGGCGCGTTAATTCGTCTAATATTTTCTTTTCGTTTTTTTTATTCACGGTTTTTATCTTTTAATTTTCTTAAAATCAAACTTTTATATAAAAAAAATTTTTTTTCAATTTGAATGCAAAATACAAAAAAAGTTAGATTTTTCAATAAAAAATGATTTTTTTTTTGAAAAAAAAATTATTTTACCATTAAATTTTCTATTTCTTCTATCTCAATGGGTATATTTTGCATCAAATCAATTGGCTCGTCATCTATTAAAATATCGTTTTCTAAACGAATGGCTATATTTTCTTGTTCAATGTAAAGTGCCGGTTCGCAACTCAAAACCATTCCTTTTTCGAGCGGTTTGTAATACGAACCTACATCATGCACGTCTAAGCCCATAAAATGCGATGTTCCATGCATAAAATACTTCATTATCAAAGGATTATCAGGATTTTGATTTTTTAAATCCGAAACTGAAAAAAGTCCCAATTTTAGACATTCTTCTTGTAAAAGATTTTTAATCTGAGAGTTGTAATCGTTAATGATGGTTCCGGGAACAAGCATTTTTCGCGCAGTTTTTAAAACATTCAAAACCGATTGATAAATTTGTTTTTGTCGCGGAGTAAATTTACCGTTTACCGGAAAAGTTCTCGTGCAATCGGCTGAATAATTGGCATATTCGGCACCAAAGTCCATTAAAATCAAATCCTGCGATTTGCATTTTTGATTGTTTTTGATGTAATGCAATACTTGACCGTTTGCGCCCGCAGCCACTATGGGCGCGTAGGCATGACCGTTAGCACCGTTGCGGATAAATTCATGAGTGAGTTCTGCTTCTATTTCGTATTCGTAAATATCTGATTTTGTGAATTTTAAAACTCGGCGAAAGGCTTTATCGGTTATTTCAATGGCTTTTTTCATCAATTCGATTTCAATGGGTTTTTTAATCAACCGCATTGCCGTTATTTTTGGCGCAAGCCTTTTGAATTGGTGCAGAGGATAGTTTTCTTTTATTTGTGTCAAAAATCTGTTTTCGCGAGCTTTTACATCGGTTGAATATTTTACAAATTCATTGATATTTAAGTAGATATTTTCAGAATTTAATATCAAATTTCGGCTTATCGATTCAAATTCGTTTAAATATTTAATGGTTTGAATACCTGAAAGTTGTGTCGATTCGGCGTTTGTTAAACGGTAACCTATCCAGCGTTCTTTGGTTTTATCGGGTTTTTCTATAAAAAGAATTTCTCTTAAATTTTTATCGGGGTGGTTCGGACACAAAGCCAAAATACTTTGCTCTTGCTCAATGCCTGTAAAGTAAAAGAAATCAGAACTTTGTCTATAAATAAAATTCTGGTCGCCATTGCGCGGCATTTCGTCGTTTGAAAAAAGAAAAGCAACAGAATTTTTTTCAAATTCCGATTTTAATTGTTCTCTGTTTTCTTTAAAAAAAGAATTATTTATTGGAGCATATCGCATGATATTTTTTTCAATTAAATAAATAATTTTGTAATAAAAATTTATATTTTTCTATATCAAACGGAAGTTTGAAAAAAAATATAAAAAACAAATTGTTCGTTTGCTTAACTTTTTTTAGTCCAATCTATTTGCAAAAGTACAATTTTTATAAAAAGATGCAAAATTTTTATTAAAATATCTAAAATTTTATTTTAATTTTTTTTTATAGAAAATTTAAAATTCGCAAATCATCTTATCAATTTGTTAATAAACAACTGGTTGGTAATTAATTTGGACACTTTTTCGAACAATTGATGCAATGATTTTCAATCAATTAATATAAGAATTGCGGATTTTATTTTTTTTATTTTATTTTTTTTTTTTTTTTAAAGAAAAAAAAATTAAAAAAAATAAACTGTTATAAAACACACGCTTTTGCAAATTAAATTATGTTAAAAAATAGATGAAATGAAATAAATATTCATAATTTTGCAACGAAATAAAAACACTATAAAACATTTAATATTAACAAATTGAAATATGTATTTTTATGGTTTTATAATTTTATTTCAAAACTCAGAAAAATAAGTTTTTATATAAAAAAGCTAAAAATCATGGATTTATTAAATCAGATTAAAGAAAACGCAAAAAAACACAACAAACGCATTGTTCTTCCCGAAAGTTTAGAAGAAAGAACCCTTAGGGCAGCGAACGAAGTTTTAGCCGAAAAAATAGCTCAGGTGATTTTGATAGGCAATGAAGATGATATTTTAACAAAAGCCGAAGAATTTGGGCTTAAACACATCGACAAAGCTCAAATAGTAAACCCTCAAACATACTGGCGCATAAGCGATTACGCCGATTTAATGGTTGAATTGCGCAAAGACAAAGGAATGAACAAAGAAGAAGCCCTAAAATTGTTGCAAAATCCATTGTATTTAGCTACTTTGATGATAAAAGCCGGCGATGCTGACGGCGAAGTAGCCGGAGCCAATAACGCTACGGGCGATGTGTTGCGCCCTGCCTTTCAATATGTTAAAACAGCTCCCGGAATTAGTGTTGTATCGGGTGCTTTTCTTATGTTTTTGAAAGACAATTCTTTTGGCGAAAACGGTTTAATGGTTTTTGCCGATTGTGCCGTTCACCCAAATCCCACAGCCAAAGAATTAGCCGAAATAGCCGTAGCTACGGCTCGCACTACACGTGCAATAGCCGGAATTGAACCCAAAGTAGCTATGCTCAGTTTTTCTACCAAAGGAAGTGCCAAGCACGAAATGGTGGATAAAGTAGTGGAAGCCACAAAATTAGCCAAAGAAATGGCTCCAGACCTTAAAATTGACGGCGAACTGCAAGCCGATGCCGCCATTATTCCTTCGATAGGAAAAAGTAAAGCTCCAAACAGCGAAATAGCCGGAGTAGCTAATGTATTGATTTTCCCAACATTAGAGTCTGGTAATATAGCTTACAAATTGGTGCAACGCATGGCGGGTGCCGAAGCCGTTGGACCCGTTTTGCAAGGAATGGCTGCTCCTATCAACGACCTTTCGCGTGGTTGCTCGGTAAGCGATATTGTGAATTTGGTTGCCATTACTGCTAATCAGGCTAATAATCAATAGCATATTTGATAATAATCAAAATTTCAGAAACGGTAAAATGAATAGTTTTTAGTAAAATTTGTATATAAAAATATTGCATTGTAATTTTTTTTTGATGTTATTGTATTACAAAAAGCTAAAAAAATGACTAAACTTAGAAATCTTAAAAAAAAAGTTTTATTTTACCATTTTCTTTAAAAAAAAATTTATAAAAAAAACAATTGGACAATAAAATCATTGAACAATTGAAATTAAAACAATAAAAAGAATGAAAGTACTTCCAATAGAACAATTTGGCTTGGGCGTAACCGACCGCCCCAAAGTGTTGTTTTCAAAAGTAGGAATTGTAGGTTGTGGGAGCATAGGTCAAAGCCTTGCACGCATGTTTAGCCGACAAGGCATTGAGGTAGTGTTTATTGAACTGAGCGACGAAAAAGTACAAGAAGCCTACCTTGGTATAGAAAATGACTTAAATGAAATGATTGACCGTTGGGGTGTAACCGAAAGTGAGAAACGTGCAGTATTAAAGCGCATTCACGGTTCAACCAATTGCGAAGATTTAGAGGGTTGCGACTTGGTCATGGAGGCAGTTTTGTCGCGTGTACGCGAAGAGAGTGTCGATTTACGCAAAAAAATATTCAAAAACATTGAAAAATATGTAGCTAAAGACGCTATTATAGCCACAAACTCTACAACGGTAGTTATTACAGAGCTTTCAAATGAGTTGCAGTATAAAGACCGTTGCGTAAGCTTGCATTTTTCAACTACAGCACCTGAGTCACGCACTATAGAAGTAGTGAGAGGCTTGCACACCAGCGATATAGCTTATGAAAAAGTTATTAAATTTACAAAGATTTTAGCCAGTACGGTTATTCCGGTAGAAGAATCGCCCGGATTGATTAGCGTTCGTTTGTTTGTGCCGCTCATTAATGAGGCTTGCGATATTTACATGGAAAAAGTAAGTAGCCTTGAAAATATTGACGAAGTAATGAAAAGTAGCTTCGGTTTGGCACTCGGACCGTTTGAAATGGCTGACAAAATTGGGTTAGGTAAAGTGGTGCGTTGGATGGATAACCTTTACAACGAATTTGGCGACCAAAAATACAAACCCTCTCCAGTATTAAAACGATTGGTGCGTGCCAACAAATTGGGCAGAAAAACCGGTGAAGGTTTTTATAAATACGACAGCAAAGGTCATCGTATTAGAAAAAAATCCAATCGTTAGAAAAAATCATTTTTCTTTTTTTTTTATTTTTTTTTGGAAAAAAGAAAAAGACATTTTTAAATAAATCATAATTTATTATTTTTTTATTAATTTTTTAAAATACATTATTTTTTTTTATAAATTTAAAAAAAATATTATTTTATATTTTTATGAAATAAAAAAATAAAAAAAATTATAAAAATAAAGACATTTTTTTTATAAAAATAGAATGAAAATATTAGTATTAAATTGCGGAAGTTCTTCCATAAAATATCAATTATTTAACATCGAAACCGAAGAGGTTCTTGCTAAAGGAATAGTTGAAAAAGTTGGAATGAAAGGCTCATTTATGAAATATCAAAAAATGGGCGATGAAGGCGTTATGCTGGAGGGCGAAATTATAGACCATAAAGTAGGTATTGAATACATTTTGGGTGTTTTAACCAACAAGGAAATCGGTTGTTTGCGTTCGATTGACGAAATAGAAGCCGTTGGACATCGTGTAGCGCACGGAGGCGAAAAGTTCGATAAAAGCGAGCTTATCACCGACAATGTAATAGCCGAAATAGAAGAGGCTGCTGAATTGGCACCACTTCACAATCCGGCAAATTTAAAAGGCATTTATGCTATGGAAATGCTTTTACCTACCGTGAAACAAGTGGCTGTTTTCGATACTGCTTTTCATCAAACCATGCCGGCAAAGGCTTTTATGTATGCTTTGCCTTATTCTTTGTATAAAAAATACGGCATTAGACGTTACGGTTTTCATGGTACAAGCCATAAGTTTGTAGCCAAACGTGCTTGCGATATTTTAGGCGTAGAATTTGAAAAACAACGAATTATTACTTTGCATTTGGGCAATGGAGCTTCGGCAACGGCTATCAAATATGGCAAATCGGTTGATACTTCTATGGGTTTAACTCCGGTTGAGGGCTTAATTATGGGAACTCGTTCGGGCGATGTAGATGCGGGTGCGCTGACTTTTATTATGGAAAAAGAAGAAATATCTGCAAATACGCTTAATACGCTGATTAACAAGCACAGCGGTATTTTGGGTATTTCGAGTGTTTCTTCCGATATGCGCGAAATAGAAGAGGCGGCGGCTGCCGGAAATGAAAGAGCCAAATTGAGTTTGGAAATGTATCACTACCGTATAAAAAAATACATTGGTCAATACATGGTTGTAATGGGTGGTGTTGATATTATTATTTTTACCGGTGGCGTTGGCGAAAACGGTATCGAATCGAGAGAAGAGATTTGTGAAGATTTGGAGTTTTTCGGTATCAATTTTGACAAACAAAAAAATAAAGTGCGTGGAAAAGAAGCAATTATTTCTACTGACGATTCTAAAGTAAAAGTAATGGTTGTGCCTACCAACGAAGAGTTGGTTATTGCACGCGATACTCAAAGAGTGGTTTCGGTGATTTAATTTTTTTGTAATCTTTTAAAAAAATAGCAACTTTTTTTGAACATTTGCTTTTGTGAGCATTTAGAAAATTTAGTTGCTATTTTTTTGTATGTAAATAAGCATTCATTTTATTTTTTTAATTGAAAAAAAATATTAATTTTGCTAAATAAAATTGACAAAAAAATTTAGCAACAATGTATTTAGCTCCATTAAATTTCGACCGATATTTTAAAAAAGTGT